>NZ_JBFTRC010000009.1:0-71975 GCF_056399325.1 Allobosea sp. 01N443 | reverse complement strand
CTCGCTGTTCAATCCGTACCGGTTGATGACGGCTTCGTCTTCGGGCAACCGGAAGACACGCGGGCGCGGATTACCGGGCTGCGGCAGCGGCGTCACGCCACCGACCTCGACAAAGCCGAAGCCGAGCCCCAGGGCGCCATCGACCGCCTCAGCATGTTTGTCGAAGCCGGCCGCCAGGCCGATCGGGTTCGCGAAGGCGAGCCCGAAAGCCTCGGTCGCCAGGATCGGATCGTCGGCAGCCGGCTTCAACGCCGGTGCGGCCGCCAGTGCGGCAACCGTCAGGCGATGCGCCATCTCGGCATCCAGCTTGTGGATCAGGGGCCGGGCGAGGTTGAAGAGGCTGCCGATCACGAAATGTCCTCCGGAATGACGGGGCTGCCATTCGTCCCCGTGGCGAGCGGCGCAATCCAGCGCACGATCTTGGGGGCGAGGGCCGAATAGAGATGCGGGAAGAGCGCGCCGCCGCGCGAGGGTTCGTAGCGCAGCGCCGAGCCGAGTGCCGTATCGTCCACGGCGATCAGCAGGAGGCCACTCTGACCGGCGAAGTGCTTTTCTGCCGTTTCGCGAAGCTGTCCGCCTGTGGAGAAATGGATGTAGCCGTCGGCGAGATCGATGGCAGCGCCGTTGAATGACCCGGCGAGCTCAGCGTCACGCCAGAGCTGTTCGGGGCAGATCTTGTAGATGAGGGGCACGGGACGTCTCGTTGGTTCGGCGTTGTACACGCCATAGCGGGTGCAACCGGCTCCGGGCAAATCATCCCGGACCCGTTCATCGGAAATCAGATTGAGGTCTCATCGAGTAGGGGATATTTCCTATCCTTGTCCTGCTCTCCCGGCACATCAGGATCAGAGGCCTGTCCGATGCTGTCCCATAACCAGATCTGGAGCGCGATCGATGCACTGGCCCAGCGCTACGGCTTCACGCCGTCGGGGCTGGCGCGCAGGGCCGGCCTCGACGCCACGACCTTCAACCGCTCCAAGCGCATCGGCCCGGATGGCCGCGAGCGCTGGCCCTCGACCGAGTCGATCGCCAAGATCCTGGGGGCTACTGGCGCTTCGCTCGACGAGTTCATGAGCGTGGTGATGCACCGCGCCGCGGCGCCCGCGCCCACCATTCCCCTGCTCGGTTTCGCACAGGCGGGGTTGGGTGGATTCTTCGATGGCAGCGGCCTGCCCGCCGGCTCCGGCTGGGAGGAGGTCGCGTCTCCCGGCCTGTCCGACGAGAAAGCCTATGCGCTTGAGATCGCCGGCGATTCGATGCTGCCGATCTACCGCGATGGCGACATCATCATCGTTTCTCCGGCGGCTGCCGTGAGGCGAGGCGACCGGGTCGTGGTCATGACCATTGAAGGCGAGGTGCTGGCGAGGCAGCTCAAGCGCGAAACTGCCAGGACCGTCGAACTCGCCTCGCTCAATCCCGAGCAGCCCGACCGGGTGCTCGCATCATCCGAGATCGCCTTCATGGCGCGGGTGATCTGGGCGAGCCAGTAGGGCCCTCAGTTCCCGCCTCTGATCGGCAGCGCCACCTTGAAGACGGCTCCKATCTTCGAGGGTTCGAGCGCGATCGAGCCGCCATGCAGGCGGACGAGTTCCGCCGCGATAGCGAGGCCCAGCCCGGTGCCGCCGGGATTGACCGAGCCGCGAAAGGCCTGGAACAGATTGGCCTTTGCCCGTTCCGGAACGCCGGGACCATTGTCGCAGACGCGCAGAACGACCTCATGAAGCTCGCGCGCCGCACTGATGGTCAGGGTCGGCTGGCGGCCGGCTTCGGCGCCCGCACGGGTCAGCGCCTCGACGGCATTGCGCATGAGATTGAGCAGGACGCGCGCCATCTGGTCGGGGTCGCAGGGCAGGATGAGTTCCGCCGGAACCTCGTTGGCGAAGCTCACGGTCGGGCTTTCCGCGAGGCCGAGCAGTTCGCCCGCATCGGCCACAAGCTGCCGAAGCGCGACCTCGCGCAGGGTCGGCGTCGCCTCGGCGGCGCGGCCATAGGCCAGCGTCGCCTGGCAGAAGGCGATGGCGCGGTCGAGCGTGGCGATCAGGCGCGGCGCAAAGCGCCTGATCTTCGGGTCCCGCGTTTCGGTCAGCCGGTCCGACATCAACTGGGCCGCAGCCAGCATATTGCGCAGGTCGTGGTTGACCTTGCTGACCGCCAGGCCGAGTTCGGCGAGGTGCTTCTTGGTGCGCAGCTCGTCCGCCAGCGTCATCTGCATGCGTGCGAGCGCCCGTTCGGCCTCGCCGATCTCGTCCGCGCGCTGGCTCGGCGTGATGATCCGGTGCGGGTTCTCCGGGTCGGCCTCGAACTCCATGACATTGGCGGCGACCTGGCGGATCGGGCCGACGATGAGCCAGTTCAGGGCAAGATAGACCAGTCCCGCCGTCAGCCCCGAGATCAGCAGCGACAACAGCAGAATATTGGCTGAGAACACCAGCATCGCGCGGCGCAGCGGCGCCTCGTCGATGATCAGTTCGACGAAGTCGGCGCCGCCGACCGCCTCGCCGATGACCCGGATCGGCGTGTCATGGGCAGGCGTAATCAGAGTGTCGAGAGTCTCGATGATGGAGGTGAGCCAGCCCATCTGGCGCAGATCCACGGTTCGCGCCACTTCGGGTGGCATGGAATCGAGGCTGAGAAGGCGCCGCGCACCCCCGACACGGGCGGCGATGGCGCGTGCGCCGACGCCCATCAACAGGCGGCTCTCGCTGCCTTCAGGCAGGCCCTCCGGCGGAGCGCCTTCAAGAACCAGCACGGCGATMTGTGCGGCTGCGAGGCGGTCATTCAGCCAGTTGCGCCGGAAATTCGCGACGGACGGCAAGTAGATCAGCACTTCCGCCAGCATCACGAAAAGCACGGTCAGCAGCAGCAGCTTTGCGGAAAGGCCGAGCCGCGTCAGGCTGCGTGGTACGCTGACGGAAAGCGACTGCTTGTCGAGGCGTGGCGACTCCATGCGGCGAGCTTATCCGAAGCGGCGCAGGAAGCCGATAAGCCGTCGAATGCCCGGCCGGGACGCAAGCGGAGAGTAGACCGAGAGGGCAGCCCGCTTCGAGAGTTCCGAGAAGGTCGAAGAAGGGAGGACCAGCCCGGCCATATCCTTGACGTTCAGCCCCTTCTCGATCGCCAGGCACCAGGGCGCGATCAGCTCGCCGGCCTTGGCACCAATGATGGTGGCGCCGAGAACGCGGCCCTTGCCGTCGGTGATGAGCTTGACGAAGCCCTCCGTCTGCCGTTCGGCCTGCGCCTTGTCGCTTTCGGCGTAGGGCCAGCGCAGGATCCGGATGTCCCGCGCCGCCCTGTGGGCCTGCTCCTCCGACAGGCCGATGCTGGCAAGCTCAGGCTCGCAGGAGGTCACTCTTGGTAGCGCCGCTGCGTCCGTCTTCACCGGCAGGCGGAACAGGATATTGCGGAGAACCAGGCTCGCCTGGTGGCTCGCTGCATGAGCAAGGTGAGCGCCGTGTCGGTTTCCACTGGCGCAGCCGCCAATGGCGAAGACACGCCGGTTGGCCGTCCGCAGGCCCTTGTTGACGACAATGCCGCCGGCATCGCTGGCAATGCCTGCAAGTTCGAGATCGAGCGCGGCGATCGCCGGCTGCCGGTTACTCGTGACCAGCAGGTGCGTGCCCTCCAGGGGCAGTTCCGCTTCACTCTTCGTCCCGGCCAGGACGAGGCGCACGCGATTGCGCGGGGTTTCGACACGCAGGATCGTGGCCCGTTCGTGCAGCGCGATCCCGTCACGCAGCAGAGCGCGGCGGATCAGCATCACGGCCTCCGGGTCCTCGTCGGCAAGCAGGTCTTCGGATCCAACGATCGTGACGCTGCTGCAGAGGCGGTGCATCGCCTGCGCGAGTTCAACCCCTTCCGAGCCGCATCCGAGCACGATCAGACGTTCCGGGCGGCGGTTCAGGGTGAGAACGGATGCCACTGTCAGGACAGGGGTCTTGTCCAGGCCGGGAATTGACGGAGCCGCCGGGCGCGAGCCCGTTGCGATGACGAAGCGCCTTGCCCTGATTTCCCGATCGCCGACCTGTACGGTGTTGCGGTCGCGAAACCGGGCCTCGCCGTTGATCACGGTGACGCCCAATGCCGCCAGGCGCTCGGCCGTTTCGTTGGGGGCCAGTGCCGCGACGACGCCGGCGATATGCGCCTGCACCTTGACGAAATCCATATCCAGCGCACCGGCAGCGATGCCGAAATGGCCGGCGTCCTGGAGCAGTCTCGCCCGTGTGCTGGCGGCGATCAGCGCGTTCGAGATGACAGCGTCCTTGCCCCCCCCCAGGCGGTCGCGCTCCACCAGCACGACCGATACGCCAAAGAGTGCCGCTGCTGTCGCAAGGGAAAGTCCGGCGGCGCCGCCTCCGATAACGCAGATGTCGGGGGTCAGCGGCGTCGTATTGGATGCCGTCGCCGGACTGCCGGTCACATCGCCTCTCCCTGATCTGCCTTCCGCTACCTGCTGATGCGTTGTCAGAGTGCAGGAATCAAGGCCGGCGCGCCGGAAGTACTGGAGCAGCGCGCCGTTGGACAGGCATTGTCGCGGTGGGATCGGTATCGCGCGTGCGGCGTCTCAGCGACATTCCTCAGGCGACGTGACGTCCCCTGTCGGGCGAGAAGGCGGATACCGGCTCCGGCCGGCCGAAGAGATAGCCCTGTGCCCGGTGCGCGCCGAGCAACTGCACTGCGATACGCTGGTGTTCGGTTTCGATGCCTTCGACGACGACATTCATCGAAAGGCGTCGAGCGAGCTGGCAGACGGCCTCGATGATGGCTTTCGACGCCTCATTGGCGTGCACGTCGCGGCTGAAGCTCTGGTCGATCTTCACCTGGGCGAAGGGGTAGGTCGAGAGATAGGCAAGCGAGGAATAGCCGGTGCCGAAATCGTCGAGTGCGAATTTCACACCGAGCGCGCGCAGTTCGTGAATGGCGGCGAGCGTGCCCTTGTTATCCTCGATCAGCAGGGATTCGGTCACCTCGAGCGTCAGCCGATGGGAGCCGAGCCCGGACGCRATGAGCGCTTCCTTGACGGTCTCGACGATCCGGCGGGGTTCACGGAACTGCAGCGGCGAGATGTTGACGGAGACGCCGACGTCGTTAGGCCAGGAGGCCGCGTCATGGCAGGCCTGCCTGATGGCCCAGTCGCCCATGGCGGCGATCAGRCCGGAACTCTCCGCGATCGGGATGAAGATGCCAGGCGGGATCATTCCGCGGGTGGGGTGCCGCCAGCGCATCAGCGCCTCGCGGTTCACGACATCCTGCGTCTTCAGATCGATGATGGCCTGATAGTACAGTTCGAGCGACTTGTTCTCGCAAGCCCGGCGCAGATCCACCTCTATCTCGTGCCGATCGAGCATCTCCTCGGCCATCGCCGGATTGAAGAAGGTCAGGGTGTTGCGGCCGGCGGCCTTGGCCTTATAGAGCGCGGTGTCAGCGTGGCGCAGCAGATCGGCCGGCGTCGCGGCATCGAGCGGCGCCATCGCGATACCGACGCTGGCGGTCACGTAGACGGTCTTGGTCTCAAGCAGGAAGGCCTTGGCCATCGCATCGATCATGCGTTGGGCGATCGTGGTGACGATGGCGAGATTGGCCGAGGGCAAGATCAGAACGAACTCGTCACCGCCGAAGCGGGCCAGCAGGTCGCCACCGCGAATGACACCGCGCAGGCGCATAGCCGTTTCGGAGAGGACGCGATCGCCGATATCGTGGCCAAGGCTGTCATTGACCTGCTTGAAACCGTCGAGATCGACATAGAGCAGCGCGAAGGCTTCTCCGGTCCGCTCCAGCTTGCGGAAGGACTCGGACAGCTGGTTGTTGAATTCGAAGCGGTTTGCGAGACCGGTCAACTCGTCGAAGCGAGCCATCCGCTCGATCCGTGCTTCCGTCGCCTTCCTCTCGGTCGCATCCTCGGTCAGCATCAGCACACCGCCTTCGGCCGCAGGCGCGATGGTGACCACCAGCAGCCGGCCGCCACGGGTCTGCAATTCGCGGGTGACCGCCTGTTGCGACTGCTGAACCTCGCTGAGCGCGCTTCTGATGTCGCGAACCTGGTCGGCGCTGATGACCTGGCGCTCGATCAGGAAACGGGCGATCGCCGTCAAGGGCGTGCCGGGGAGGGCGAGCGTCTCGGGGATGCCGAAGAGCGTGCGATGCGGTGCGTTGCAGATCGCGAGCTTGAGGCTGCGATCGTACATGGCGAGGCCATGGATCATCGTGTTGAGCGCGGCGTCGAGCGTCAGGTTCTGGGAATGCAGCGCAGATGCCAACCCTCTTGACTGCTTGGTCGCTTCGCTGAGCGCGAGGAGATTCCGGTGCAGGGAATTGGTGATGGCGATGTTGGCGGCCACGTACAGGAACGCGAAATAGCCGATATAGTGATAGTAATCGTTGGAGGCCTGGACGAGGCCGATGGCCATCGGCACGCAGAAGGTCAGGAGCTGTACGGCGACGAATTTCGGCCGGCCGGCGTTGCGCGAGACATAGCCCGAGGCCAGCGCGATGGTCGAGGCGACCGAAGTGATATGGGCGGCGGGGTCCTCGGTCTGCGTCAGTGCGATGTAGCAGCTGTAGCCAAGGACTGCGCTGAAAACCGTTGCGCCGAGGAAGTATTCGCGATCCCAGCGCCGTGTCTCGGCAAAGCTGTCATCCGAATGATCGCGCCTGCGATAGCTGATGACGGTCATGATCCGGAGCKCGACGACCAGAGTCACCAGCGCCGTCAGGGTCATGAAAATGCTGGCGCCCGTCGCGAGCCAGCACAGATAGGGGGTCAGGATACCAGCGATGCCGCCCGGAATGATCGAGCCGGGCGAGGAGAACAGCGAGCTGACCAGCAAACGATAGTCCGGCAGGTCGAAATCCTCGCGGACGTCGCCCGGTCTGTCGCTGAGAAGCCCTTTGAAAACACCCGCCATCCAGTCCCGCCTTGCAAGGCTTCAGGCGCGCGACACGAGCTTTTCACGAGCCCGAGTTCGCGCCGGATAAACCCTTTAAGCGGAACAGGTAAATGTTTCGTGAGGGGGGCTGCAACCGCCTTGCGTCTCCGCGAAGGCGCCTTTGCAGGATCAGAGGGCCGCTGCGCTGGACAGGACCGGGCTCGCCGGCCGCTGGTAGACGCGGGTCAGCATACGGTCCTGCGTCTGCGCGATGCGCTGCAGCTTCGAGATGGCGCTCGGGTTGAGGCGCAGCATGCAATCCGTCCAGATATCGCCAAGATGCTCCAGTTCCTCGCGCAGGTCGCCGGCCCGACGATTGAACGCGGAGAACAGCGCGGTCTTGGCCGCGTGCACCGGCAGGGAGTCGCTGGCATATTTGCGGATCCAGTCTTCGCCGGTGCCGGTCGGCACGACCGCTTCCAGTGCACCGGCCGCCATGAATTCGGCGGCGCTCATCTCCTCGCCGGAGAGCAGCAGGCGCTCCGCTGCACGCGAGCCCATGCGGCGTGACAACACCGCCACTGCCGTGATCGGGAAGTGGTTGAACTTGATCTCGGGGTAGACGAACGAGGCCTGCTCCTCGGCGATCATGACATTGCAGGAGCGCGGCGCATCGATGCCGCCACCGATCGCCTTGGCGTGAATGGTCGAGAGCGTGATCACCAGGCCGTTGAGACCGCTGGCGTTCCAGACCGCGCCCTCGATCGAGAGGCGCGCATATTCCGCCAGGGCGGCGCGGTCATTCTTGGCGAGGCAGTCGAGATAGAAATCGAGATCGCCGCCGAGGGTGAAGAAGGGGCCGGTCCCGCGGAAGGCGAGGAAGCGCACCGGTGCGCCGTGATACTGATCCGGCGCTCCCCAGAGAGCATAGATCGCCTTCTGGATCTTGCCGAGGCTGTCAAGCAGCTGGAGCGTGAAGACCGGCTTCAGCTCCGGCTTGATCGTCACCCACAGCGTCTTGATCTCGGCCTCGTAGGCCAACTGCACCTCGGGCAGGAAACCCGCCTTGTGCCGCAACGCGTCGATGACCTCGCAACATTCCAGAGCGACGGCGGGCACCGAATGGGTCTGTGAAGCGAAGGCCTGGAACATGCCGCAAATCCCGTCAGGTCAGACAATTTGGAACGCCTCCGCAGGGTAGAAGAAGTTAATGAACTGTAAACGATAACCGGCAGAAATGGTTAATTTCATTAAACTTTGTCGTCTAAGTTGTACTGCTGGAGAGCCTGTCTCAATGCGATGTCGCTGGCCTTTGAGGCGGCGCGCCGAGCCGGCAAGGCAAGCCGTGTGCCGCTGGGGAAGAGCGCACGAAACGCGCGGCGCAGGCGAATGCCGGCCGAGCGCAAGAGACGGAAAATGCAGGCGGTTTCAGCGTGCAGCCGAGCGGCGGCCGCGGCGGCTGGAGGTCCTGAGGGCTAGCTGCAAACGCGAACCCCAAAGGGTCGGCGCCTCGCTGCGGCACAGTTTCGTCTCAGCTTGGCGAGCGAGGGACCGCTGATTGACGTGCCGCCGCTTTGGAAACTTGTCCAACGGGCGTTGCAGAGCTAACCATGCGCCGCGATTTCGCCGCGATCCCAGCGTTGAACCGCGTAAGCCGAGTTTGATCCCTTGAGTCGCCAACCAACCGCAGACGACGAAAAGAGGGCGCGCCTTGCCGCAGCCCTGCGCGAGAACCTGAAGCGCCGCAAGGCGCAGGCGCGCGCTCGTCGGGCGGATGAAGCGGAGCGGGAAGACGAAGCCTTGCCTGCCCAGGCCGAGACTCCCCGGTCCTGATCCCGCCCTCAATCGCGCCGCGCGGCCGATAGCCGCGACCTCCAGCAGGACATCCAGATGGACCGTATCCGCATTACCGGTGGCCAGCGCCTCAATGGCACGATCCCGATCTCGGGCGCGAAGAATGCCGCGTTGCCGCTGATGATCGCGAGCCTCCTCACGGATGAGACGCTGACTCTGGTCAATGTCCCGCGACTGTCGGACGTGACTGCGCTGTCGCGCATCCTCTCGAACCACGGCGTCGACCGTTCCATCGCTGGCAAGCGCATCGGTCAGTCGGCGGAGACGGGCCAGACCATCGCGCTGACCGCACGCCAGATCGTCGACACCTGCGCGCCGTATGAACTGGTCTCGACCATGCGCGCGAGCTTCTGGGTCATTGCTCCGATCCTGGCCCGGATGGGCGAAGCGAAGGTCTCCCTGCCCGGCGGCTGTGCGATCGGTACGCGGCCGGTCGACCTCCTGCTGATGGCGCTGGAACGGCTCGGCGCGGAAATCAGCATCGAGAATGGCTATGCGCTGGCGCGCGCGCCGAAGGGCTTGAAGGGCGCCGAGATCGTCTTCCCGAAGGTGACGGTCGGGGGCACCCATACGGCCCTGATGGCTGCGGTTCTCGCAGACGGCACGACAGTGATCGAGAACGCGGCGCGTGAGCCCGAGGTCACGGACCTCGCCGCGTGCCTTATCAAGATGGGCGCCAAGATCGAGGGCGCCGGCACCTCGCAGATCGTGGTCAAGGGGGTCTCGCGGCTCGGGGGCGCGCACCATGCTGTCCTGCCGGACCGGATCGAGACCGGCACCTATGCGATGGCTGTCGCGATGACCGGAGGCGACGTGCTGCTCGAAGGCGCGCGGGCCGATCTGCTGCAATCGGCGCTCGATATCCTGGTCAAGGCTGGCGTCGATATCAGCGAGACCAATGAAGGCATCCGCGTGCGCCGCAACGGCGGGGCACTGGAGGCCGTCGATGTGGACACCGACCCGTTCCCGGGCTTCCCGACCGATCTGCAGGCGCAGTTCATGGCGCTGATGACGCGGGCCAAGGGCACCTCGCGCATTCGCGAGACGATCTTCGAGAACCGCTTCATGCACGTCCAGGAACTCGTCCGCCTCGGCGCGAAGATCCGGCTGGATGGTGACGTCGCCTATGTCGAGGGTGTCGGCAAGCTCACCGGTGCGCCGGTCATGGCAACCGATCTGCGTGCATCGGTCTCGCTCGTCATTGGTGGCCTCGCGGCCGAGGGCGACACGATGATCAACCGGGTCTACCATCTCGATCGCGGTTTCGAGGCGCTGGAAGCCAAGCTGACGCGCTGTGGCGCAGAGGTCGAGCGGATCAGCGGTTGACGCCGAACCGTCCGCTCGCCAGAACAGGTCGATGTCGGACGATACCGCAGACCCACTGAAGCTGATCGCGCTCGACGCGGAGGATCTCGCGATCATCTCCGCACATTTGCAGGATGCTGTCCTGCGCGTCGGCGATGTCGCCTATCTGCCAGCGCAGAAGCGCTTCGCGCTGGCCGCGCGACGCTTCGACTGGGAAGGCGTGCCGCATGGCCAGAAGCGCAGGCGCCTTGCCGCCCTGCATTTCGAACGAGTCGTTCACGCCAAGAGCACGAAGGTTGACCCGACGGCGACAGGAGCCGTTCTCAATCTCCTCGCCATCACCTTCACCGAGTCCGAGGCGCCGGCGGGAGAGGTCACGCTGCATTTCTCGGATGGTGCCGCTATCCGCCTGGGCGTCGAGTGCATCGAGGCCCAGATGAAGGACCTGGGCCCGGTCTGGGAGGCAGTCGCCAAGCCCGATCACCCGAATGGCGCCTGACCTCTTCTTTCAGCTTCAGGATTTGCGATGCCGATCAGGCTCGATCAACGAGACGCAGGCTTCGAGCAGGCCTTTGCCGCGCTGCTGACGACCAAGCGCGAGGTGTCCGAGGACGTCGACCGCGTTGCCGCCGACATCATTGCCGATGTTCGCGCCAAGGGGGATGAGGCCGTCATCGCCTGCACCTCCCGTTTCGATAAGCTCGATCTGACCCCTTCGACCCTTCGGGTCAGTGAAGCCGAGATCGATGCGGCCGTCGCGGCCTGCTCCGCCGATCTGCTGGCCGCGCTGGAAACCGCGCGTGCCCGCATCGAGGCCTATCACCTGCGCCTGAAGCCACAGGATTCCTGGACACGCGATGCGCTCGGCGTCGAGAGCGGGTGGCGCTGGAGCGCGATCGAGACGGTCGGGCTCTACGTTCCCGGCGGTACCGCGAGCTATCCCTCGTCCGTGCTGATGAACGCGGTGCCGGCCAGGGTTGCCGGCGTCGAGCGCATCGTCATGGTGGCGCCGACCCCGCGCGGGGAGACGAACCCGCTGGTCCTGGCTGCGGCGCGGCTTGCCGGCGTCCACGAGGTCTACCGGATTGGCGGTGCCCAGGCGGTAGCGGCATTGGCCTATGGAACGCAGTCGATCGCGCCGGTGGCCAAGATCGTCGGACCGGGCAACGCCTATGTGGCAGCCGCCAAGCGCCGCGTCTTCGGACAGGTCGGTATCGACATGATCGCCGGCCCCTCCGAGGTTCTGGTGATTGCGGATTCAAGTGCAAATCCGGATTGGGTCGCGGCCGATCTGCTGGCGCAGGCGGAGCATGACGAATCCGCCCAGTCGATCCTGCTCACCAATGATGCAGCGCTCGCAGCCGAGGTCGAGAAGGCGGTGATCAGCCAGTTGGCAGTGCTCCCGCGCGCTGCGATCGCCGGCAAGAGCTGGCAGGATTTCGGCGCCATCCTGCTGGTCGAAGACCTGGAGCGCGCACTCCCGCTGGTCGACCGGCTGGCGCCCGAGCATCTCGAGATCGTCACCGCAGATCCCGACGGCCTGGCAAGGAAGGTTCGCAATGCCGGCGCGATCTTCCTGGGCGGACATACACCGGAGGCGATCGGCGACTATGTCGGCGGTCCCAACCATGTTCTGCCGACCGCCCGCTCCGCCCGTTTCTCCTCGGGGCTCGGTGTCGCCGATTTCATGAAGCGAACCTCGTTGCTGAAATGCGGCGTCGATGGGCTTCGCGCCTTGGCGCCGGCCGCGACGCAACTGGCCGAGGCCGAGGGCTTGCAGGCGCATGGCCGATCCGTGACGATCAGGCTCAATCTCTGAGTCCCGCGCGCCCTGTGTCCGGAGGCTGCATGTCGGAAAGCCAATGCCTGGTCGGTGTGACTTTTGACGAAGCCTCGCTGGGGCGTGGCAGTCCGGATCAGGAACACGAGCGCGCGGTTGCGGTCTATGACCTCGTTGAGCGCAACCATTTCGCGTTGCCTGGGCATGATGGCGGCCCCTATCTCGCCCATCTCGCGCTGGTCGAGCGACGCCTCGTATTCGAGATCAAGGGGGCCGACGGAGCGCCGGTCGTCACGCATCATCTCTCGCTGACGCCGCTGCGGCGTATCATCAAGGACTATGGGCTGGTCTGCGAGAGCTATTACGCCGCCATCCGGGCGTCGACGCCTGCGCAGATCGAGGCGATCGACATGGGCCGGCGCGGGCTGCATGACGAGGCGGCCCACATGCTGGTCGAGCGCCTGGCGAGCAAGGTCGAGATCGACCACGACACGGCGCGTCGCCTGTTCACCTTGATCTATGCCTTGCATTGGAAGGGCTAGGCTCGGTGGAGGGAGCGCCGCCGCGCAAGATCCACAGCGTGCTCTTCATGTGCGCGTATAACGCGGTGCGTTCCCCGATGGCGGAAGCCATGGCGAAGCACTTCTTCGGCAAATCGATCTATGTCCAGTCGGCCGGAGCGAGGAAGGGCGACGTCGATAAGTTCGCGCTGGCCGTGCTCGACGAGATCGGCATCGACGCTCATCGCCACAGGCCAAAATCGATTGAGGATCTCGAGGAGTGGGAGGGGTTGAACTTCGACCTCATCATCTCCCTCTCACCGGAGGCGCATCACAAGGCCCTTGAGTTGACCAGAACGCTCGCCGCTGATGTCGAGTACTGGCCGACGCCGGATCCGACCATCGTCCAGGGCTCGCGTGAGCAGGTGCTCGACGCCTATCGCGACGTACGGGATGGCTTGATGCGGCGGATCAAGCAGCGCCTGCGGGCCTGACGTTACGCCTGGACACGCACGGCCCCACCTGCGCCACGCGTACTTTTAAGTGAAACTTTACGAGTGGTGAGCGACTTCGTCCGGCCCGATATGGCCTGCCGGATAGCGCGGAGAAACCGAGTTCCCATGACGTCCGGATTCCTGAACGAGATTCCGGCCGATCAGGGCCGGGGCGTGTTGTTGCGGGATGCGCTCATCATTGTCATTGCGCTCGTGGCGGTCAGCCTGGCGGCAGCGCTCAGCCTGCCCCGGGGCTCGGATGAAGCAGCGCCATCGCGCGCAATTGTCTTTTCGCCATGGACCTCTGAGCGGGACGCGCTAGCGATGACGATGGCGGCGGGGCATCGCGTCCTGCGCAGCGGGATCGCTCACTTCATCGTCATTACGGCGCCTTCCGTGGACCCGGGCGTCAAACAGGCGAAACCGAAGGGGGCCTTGCTGATGCTGGCGCTTTCGGGGCTGGCCGGGTGCCTTGACGCCCGTTCGTCGGCGGATGCTTCGTCATGATCTGGACCCTGACCGGAGTTCGCGTCGTCGTGGCCCGCTTCCTGCTCGGGCTCGCCTTCCTTCATGTTCCGCTATTGGCGCTGAGCGTCTGGTTCCACGGTGGCGAGGTGCTGCTTGCTGCCTCCTTCGCCTTCGTTCTCGCCGCTGGTGCCCTGCTGCTCTATGCCCGCTTCGGCGTGGCGATCGTCACGCAGCTGGTGATAGCGATAGTGCTGATCGGCCAGGTTTCGATGCTGGTCTACAGCTTCGCCGGCCATCCCTGGCAGCCTGACACGCACATGTATTATTTCGCGGTCCTCGCGCTGTTGGCGGGGTTTTGCGACTGGCGCCCGATCGTGATGGGGGCTGGCCTGACCGCACTTCACCATCTGGCGCTGCAGTACCTGCTTCCGTCAGCCGTGTTCTACCAGGGCGGCAATATCTGGCGCGTGCTCCTGCATGCCGTGATTGTGGTGATCGAGACCGCGTTCCTGGCGGCGCTTGCCATGATCCTTGGGCGGATGTTCGCCATGAACCGCGACAGCCTGCGTCATGCCAATGCGATCGCCGAGCGCGAACGCGCGGCCGGAGAGCGGGAGAGGCACCTCGCCGACGAGCTCGGCCGCCGCAGCGAGACTCTGCGCGAAACCGTTCTGAATTTCCGCCGGCAGATGGAGCAGGCCATGGCGGTTCTAGACCGTGCGGCCGAGGCCATGCAGGGCGAGTCGCGGGCCTTGACCGGCACCTCCGATCAGGCGCGTCACCAGATGGGGCATGTCTCGGAGGCTGCCGAGGCGACGACGCGCAGCATCGACCAGCTTGCGGTTGCCAGCGGGCAACTCGCAGCTTCGATCGGCGAGATCGGCCAGAATGTGTCGCACTCGGCCGACGGCTCCAAGAGCGCAGCCGAGCTTGCCCGGCGCGCCAGCGCGGAAATCGAGGATCTCGCCCGCAGCAGCGAGAATGTCGGTGCGGTCGTCGAGATCATCCGCGGCATCGCAGCGCAAACCAGCATGCTGGCTCTCAACGCCACCATCGAGGCGGCCCGGGCCGGTGAGATGGGACGAGGCTTCGCCGTCGTCGCGAGCGAGGTGAAGACGCTCTCGGCCCAGACCGCCCGTGCAACGGACGAGGTCTCCGGTCAGATCAGCGCGATGCAGGTCGCGTCGCAGCGCTCGTTGAAGGCGATCCGCGATATCGTGACGGCGATGTCCGAGGTCGAGCGTGTGGCGGAGGCGATCGCCGTCTCCGTCCACGAGCAGGACCGGGCGACCATGGAAATCGCCCGGCAGGTCCAGCTCTCCTTCGAGKGAGCAAGGCGCAGTGCCGGCGCGGTCGGCAATTTCGAGACGATGACCGTTCGCACCCATGATGCCGCTGCGCAGTTGCAGGACGCTGCCGATGCGCTGGCGAAGCAGGCGCACAGCATCCGTCAGGAGGTCGCGGCGTTCTGCGGCCGCGTCGCGGCGGCCTGATCGGGCGAGGCTCGGTTACCAGGCCTGGCCGGGTCCGATCTTGCCGATATCGAGCCACTGACCGAGTGTCGCGGCCACATCCGAAAAGCTCCGGCGCCCCCCGATCGCCCGTGCCGGCACCCCTGGCCCGAAGGCGAGGATCGGCACATGCTCGCGCGTGTGGTCCGTGCCCTTCCAGGTCGGGTCGTTGCCATGGTCGGCCGTGATGATGGCAAGATCGCCCGGGCCGAGCTTCGCCTCCAGCCGCGGCAGCATCGCATCGAAGGCTTCCAACGCGGCCGCATAGCCCGGCACGTCGCGGCGATGGCCGTACTCGGTATCGAAATCGACGAGGTTCACGAAGCAGAAGCCGCCATCCGGCAACCGGTCGAGYGCGGCGAGGGCGGCCTCGAACATGGCCGCATTGCCGAACGGCTTGATCTCTTCTCCGGTGGCGCGATGGGCAAAGATGTCGCCGATCTTGCCAATGGTGATGACGCTGCGGCCCAGCGTCGCGAGCCGGTCGAGGATCGTGTCGTTGGGCGGTGGAATGGCGAAGTCCTTCCGGTTCGCCGTCCGGGTGAAGCCGGTTGTCGCGGTGCCGACGAAGGGGCGCGCGATGACGCGCCCGATCCTGAGCGGATCGATCAGGACGCGTACCGTGCGGCAGAGCTCGTAGAGCCGCTCCAGCCCGAAATGCTCCTCATGTGCCGCAATCTGCAGCACGGAATCGACCGAGGTGTAGCAGATCGGCTTGCCCGTCCGGATATGCTCCTCGGCGAGTTCGTCGATGATGACGGTTCCCGAAGCGTGCTTGTTGCCGAGAATGCCCGGCAGCCTGCCGTCGCGAATGATCGCCGCGACCAGATCCTGCGGGAAGGAGTTTTCCAGCTCTGTGAAATAGCCCCATTTGAACGGAACGGGGCAGCCAGCGATCTCCCAATGACCGGAGGGAGTGTCCTTGCCCTGGCTGGTCTCGATGCCATAGCCGTACTGCCCCTGTGGCGCGATCGGCTTGCTGACGCCCGCGAGCGGGCTTCCGGTGGAAGCCTCGCAGGCATGGGCCAGGCCCAGCCGGGCGAGGTTCGGCACCTGCAATGCGCCGTGCCGCAGACCTTCGCGGTCGCCCTTGCCTGCCGCGCAGCTCTCCGCGATATGGCCCAGCGTGTCGGCGCCGGCATCGCCATAGAGATGCGCGTCCTCCGCGCCGCCGCAGCCGACGGAGTCGAGCACGATAAGGATGGCGCGGGTCATCTCAATCCTTCACCGCAGCGCTGCCGACGGGCTCGAGGTTGAGCGCGGCGGCGAGCAGGGCCTGGGTATAGGCCTCGCGCGGATGCGCAAAAATCTCCTCGGCTGGTCCTTCCTCGACGACCTTGCCGTTCTGCATCACCACAACCCGGTGCGACAACGCCCGCACCACTTTGAGGTCATGGCTGATGAAGAGATAGCCGAGCTTGCGGCGGCTCTGCAGTTCGCGCAGGAGCTCGACGATCTGCGCCTGCACCGACATGTCGAGCGCAGAGGTCGGCTCATCCAGCACCACGAATTTCGGGTCGAGGGCCATGGCGCGCGCAATCGCGATACGCTGGCGTTGTCCGCCTGAGAATTCATGCGGGTAGCGATCCATCGCTGCCGGGTCGAGGCCGACATCGCTGAGCGCCCTGGCGACGATCTCGCGGCGGGCTTCGTAGCTCAGCCCCTTGTCCTGGACGGTCAGCCCTTCTTCGACGATGCCGGCGACCGAGAGGCGCGGCGACAGCGAGCCATAGGGATCCTGGAAAACGACCTGGAGATCCTTGCGCTTCGGGCGGACGGCGGCGCTGGTCAACCCGTCGATGCGATCGCCGAGGAAGACGACAGGCCCCTCCGAGGAGATCAGCCGCAGGATGGCGAGGCCCAGCGTCGTCTTGCCTGAGCCGGACTCGCCGACGACGCCGAGCGTCTCGCCTTCCCGCACCTTGATCGAGATGCCATCGACGGCCTTCACATGGCCGGTGGTCCGGCGCAGGAAGCCGGATTTGATCGGAAACCAGATCTTCATCGGCCCGGCCTCGAGCAGCGTCGCGGCGCCTTCGGCGACCGGGGCGGGGCGACCCTTGGGCTCGGCTGCGAGCAGGCGCTGGGTATAGCTGTGCTGCGGCTTGTCGAAAATCTCGGCGACGGGCCCCTGCTCGACGATCCGGCCCTTGAGCATCACGCAGACCCGGTCGGCGATGCGCCGCACGATGCCCAGATCATGGGTGATGAACAGGATCGCCATGCCGAGGCGGTTCTGCAGATCCTTCAGCAAGGACAGGATCTGCGCCTGCACGGTGACGTCGAGCGCAGTGGTCGGCTCATCGGCAATCAGCAGGTCCGGCTCGTTGGCGAGCRCCATGGCGATCATCACGCGCTGGCGCTGACCGCCGGAAAGCTGATGAGGATAGGCGTCGAGCCGGCTCTCGGCATCGCGGATGCCGACCAGGGCCAGCAGCTCCAACGTGCGGGCGCGAGCCGCCGCGCCGCGCAAGCCCTTGTGCAGCTCGAGGATCTCGCCGATCTGCCGCGCAATGGTGTGCAGCGGGTTCAGCGAGGTCATCGGCTCCTGGAACACCATGGTGATGTCGTTGCCGCGCACCTTGCGCATCGCGTTCTCATCGGCCGCGATCAGGTCCTGTCCGTTGAACAGCACCTTGCCGGACGGGTGATGCGCGGCCGGATAGTTCAGCAGCTTCAGAATCGAGAGCGCGGAGACGGATTTGCCCGAGCCGGATTCACCGACGATCGCCAGAGTCTCGCCCTTGGAGACATGAAAGGAAATGCGGTCGACGGCGAGCGTCTCCCTGCCGCCCTGGCGGAAGGCGACGGAAAGATCCTCGACGGAAAGAAGGGGAGCGCTCACGCGAAGGTCTTCCTTGGATCGAAGGCGTCGCGCACCGCTTCGCCGATGAAGATCAGCAGCGACAGCATCAGGGCGATCACGAAAAAGCCGGACAGCCCGAGCCAGGGCGCCTGCAGATTGGCCTTGCCTTGCGCCAGCAGCTCACCGAGCGAGGGCGAGCCGGGCGGCAGGCCGAAACCGAGGAAGTCGAGCGAGGTGAGCGTCGTGATCGAGCCGTTCATGATGAAGGGCAGGAAGGTCAGCGTCGCGACCATGGCGTTCGGCAGCAGATGCTTGACCATGATCTTGGCGTTGGACAGGCCGAGCGCACGCGCCGCCCGGACATATTCGAAATTGCGGGCCCGCAGGAATTCGGCCCGGACCACGCCGACCAGCGCGACCCAGGAGAACAGCAGCAAGATGCCGAGCAGCACGAAGAAGCCGGGCGTGATCACGGCCGCTACGATGATCAGGAGATAGAGCGCGGGGATCGAGGTCCAGATCTCGATGAAGCGCTGGAAGATCAGGTCGGTCCAACCGCCGAAATAGCCCTGCACGGCGCCAGCCGCGATGCCGATCACCGAAGAGATCGTGGAAAGGATCAGGCCGAACAGGATCGAGATGCGGAACCCGTAGATCAGGCGCGCCACGACGTCGCGGCCCTGGTCGTCCGTGCCGAGCCAGTTCCATTCGAGCTCGCGGCAGGTCATGCCGCCGGTTCGCTCGGCGATCGGCCGGCACTGCTCGTCCTTCAGCATCCAGGTCGGTGGCGCAGGAGCGGGAACCGGCAGGTCGAGATTATGCGTGCGGTAGGAGTAGCGGATCGGCGGCCAGATGGCATAGCCATTGGCATCGATCTCCTTGGCGATGACCGGATCGCGATAGTCGGTGGTGGCGAGGAAGCCGCCGAATTTCTCCTCGGGATAGTTCACCACGATCGGGAACAGGAACTCGCCCTTGTAGCGCACGACGAGCGGTCGATCATTGGCGATGAACTCCGCGAAGAGCGAGAGCACGAACAGTGCCAGGAAGATCCAGAGCGACCACCAGCCCCGCCGGTTCGCCTTGAAATTGTTGAGCCGGCGCCGGTTGATCGGCGAGAGTTTGAGCCAGCCCTGGCCCGCCTCGGGCGGTGYAAGCGCCGCACTGCGAGTGCTCGGCGGCAGGTCGATCAGCGTCTCGCTCACCTCAGGCCTCCCGCGTTTCGAAATCGATCCGGGGGTCGACCCATGTGTAGGTCAGGTCGGTGATGAGATGCACGACAAGGCCGATCAGCGAGAAGATGTAGAGATTGGCGAAGACGACCGGATAGTCGCGGTTGACGATGGCCTCGAAGGAGAGGAGCCCGAGGCCGTCGAGCGAGAAAATCGTCTCGATCAGCAGCGATCCGGCGAAGAGCGCATGCACGAATGCGCCGGGAAAGCCGGCGATCACGATCAGCATGGCGTTGCGGAAGACGTGGCCGTAGAGCACGCCGCGTTCGCTGAGCCCCTTCATCCGCGCCGTCAGGACATATTGCTTGCGGATCTCGTCGAGGAAGGAATTCTTGGTCAGCAGCGTCGAGGTCGCGAAGGCGCCCAGCGCCATCGCCGTGACCGGCAGGGCAATGTGCCAGAGATAGTCGGTGGCCTTGCCTATCAAGCTGAGTTCTTGCCAATTCTCGGAATGGAGCCCGCGCAGCGGAAAGATCTGCCAGAACGAGCCGCCGGCGAAGAGCACGATCAGGAGGATCGCGAACAGGAAGCCCGGAATGGCGTAGCCGACAATGACCACGGCGCTGGTCCAGGTGTCGAAGCGCGAACCGTCCTTCACCGCCTTGCGGATGCCAAGCGGGATCGAGATCGCATAGGAGAGCAGCGTCATCCACAGCCCGAGCGAGATCGAGACCGGCAGTTTCTCCTTGATCAGCTGCATTACCGGTGCGTCGCGGAAATAGGACCGGCCGAAATCGAAGCGGATATAGTCCCAGAGCATCTTGCCGAAGCGCTCATGTGCCGGCTTGTCGAAGCCGAATTGCTTCTCCAGCTCCTTGATGAAGGCCGGATCGAGCCCCTGCGCGCCACGATAGGATGAGCTTGCATCGGCGTGCTGTGCTCCGGCATCGCCGCCGGCACTGCCGCCGACACGGTCGGAGGCGTTGCCTCCCTGGCCCTGCAATTGTGCGATCACGCGCTCCACCGGCCCGCCCGGCGCGAACTGCACGAGGACGAAGGAGATCAGCAGGATGCCGAACAATGTCGGCACCATCAGCGCGAGGCGGCGGGCGATATAGGAGAGCATCCGTTCACCCGGCCTTTCGGGAAGGACCAAGCACACCGAGATGGGTGTCGGCAAAGAGCGAGGGGTATTTCAGGCCATAGCCCAGCGCCCGGTCGAACTCGATATGCCCGGCCCAGATCAGCGCGATCACAAGGGCCGTCGGCAGGGCCAGCGAAAGGCCCGCGATTGCCAGCAAGGCCGGACCGATCAGCGAGTGAGCGGCGTTATAGATCGTGGCGCCCAGCCTCGGATTGGCGAGATAGCCGAGCATGCCGAGATCCGGGGCCAGGATCAGTGCAGCAAAGAGCCACCACGATGCGCCGGTGCCGGCAAAGAGCCAGATGCACAGCACGCCGAGCACAAGTCCTTCGAGGCGCAGGAGAACCCTGGGAGTTCCGCTGACCTGGCCTCGGGCTTCCGCTGCCATCCTCACGCCTTCCCGATCCGCTTGGCTTTCTCGGCGTCGAACCACCAGATGGCGGGGGCGCCGGACGTGTATTTCGGCTTGGATGCCGGCCGGTCGAACATGTCCCAGTAAGCCAGCCATTCATTCGGGTTCCACCACATCGGCACCCAATAGCGGCCGGCGCGCAGCAGCCGGTCCAGCGCCTTGGCCGCCACTACGACGTCCTTGTAGCTATCGGCCTGGCCGATCCGATCGATCATCGCGTCGATGGCTGAATCGCTGATGCCGGCGACGTTGCGCGAGCCGCGCGTCTTCGCGGCTTCGGAACCATAGACGATGCGCAGGGAATCGCTGGGAATCGCGCTGCCCGTCAACGCACGACTGACCACGTCGAAATCGAATTCATCGAGTCTTCGCTGGTACTGCGCGGCATCGACGATGCGCGAGGTCGCGTTGATGCCCAGGCGCTTGAGATTGGCCTGGAACGGCTGGGTATGTGGCTGGAGCGAGGCCTGGAAATCGAGGAACTCGATCTCGAAGGGCTTGCCATCGGGCAGCTTCAGCACATTGCCGTCCCGCTTGCAGCCGGCTGCGCGGAACATATCGTCCGCCTTGCGCAGCAGGGCGCGGTCGCTTCCAGAGCCGTCGCTGACCGGCGGGAGATAGACCTCGCCGAAGACTTCGTCCGGCACCTTGCCACGGAAGGGTTCGAGCAGAGCGAGCTCTTCGGGCGAGGGTGTGCCCACAGCCTTGGAATCCGAGTTCTCGAAGAACGAGGTCATGCGGGCAAAGGAGCCGAACATGATGTTCTTGTTGGTCCACTCGAAATCGAAGCAGAGCCCGATCGCCTCGCGGATGCGCGGGTCCTTGAAGGCATCGCGGCGCAGGTTGAAATACCAGCCCTGCGAGCCGGTCGGCTCGGTATTGGGCAGGGATTCCTTCTTGACCTTGCCGTCCTTGATCGCCGGGAAGTCATAGCCGGTCGCCCAGATCCGGGAGGTGAATTCCTCCTGGAAGGTAACGATGCCGCTCTTGAAGGCCTCGAAGGCGACCTGCCGGTCGCGGAAATACTCCCAGCGCGTGCGGTCGAAATTATTGACGCCGACATTCACCGGCAGGTCCTTGCCCCAGTAGTCGGGAACCCGCTCGAATTCGATGAAGCGGCCTTGTTCGAACCGCCCCACCTTGTAGGGGCCGGACCCAAGCGGTGGTTCCAGCGTCGAGGCGTCGAAGTTCCGCGTCGACCAGAATTTCGCGGAGAAGACCGGCAGGCCTGCGACGACGAGGTGCAGGTCGCGACCGCGCTTCGGCGAAAGCGTGACGATGACGATGTCGTCGCCTTCCGCCACCGACGAGACCAGCTCGTTCAGGATCAGGCGGTAGGATGGGTGTCCCTTGCTCTTCAGGATATTCATGGAGAAGGCGACATCGGAAGCGGTCACCCGGCTTCCGTCATGGAAACGCGCCTCGGGCCTGAGCCGAAAACGGTAGGTCAGCCTGTCCCCGGAGATTGCGACGCTCTTCGCCAGCAAGCCGTAGAGCGCGCCTGGCTCGTCGCCGGAGCCGGACATCAGGCTGTCGAAGCACGCATCCATGCCAGCGGCGCCATCGCCCTGCAGCACGAAGGTGTTCAGCGTGTTGAAGGTGTCGAAGTTCTGGTTGCCGCCGGCCCGCTTGATCTGCAGCGTGATCGTGCCGCCCTTCGGGGCCTTCGGGTTCACATAGGCGAAATGCGGAAAATCCGCGGGGAGCGCCAGTTCGCCGAAAGTCGAGAGGCCATGAACCTCCCCGGTCTCGGCCAGGGCCCGGCCGGGCAGGCCCGCACTTGCCAGCGCTGCTCCACCGGCTTCGAGCAGCCTGCGGCGTGTGATGCGCATCGCCATGGTGCCTCGTCCTCCTGCAACTGATTCGCTGGCCGATTATGTCGACCCGTGAGGTCGATACCAGCGCGGAGAGGAGATTCCTCGCCATGGTGAGGGCAAGAGCATGGCGGGAGCAAGCAAAAGCCGGGCTCAAGGGCCCGGCTTGCAATCATTCAGGCGCGCCGAATCGACGCAAGACTCATTTCGGAAGCGGCTTCGGCGCATCCGCGAGCGTGTTGAGATAGGCGATCACGTCGGCACGGGTATCGGGCTTGGTCAGGCCGGCGAAAGCCATCGTCGTTCCTGGCATATAGGCCTTCGGACCCTTCAGGAAGCCGTCGAGCTGCTCGGCTTCCCACTTCTCGGAGGAATGGCCTTTCATCGCGGCCGAATAGCCGAAGCCGTCGATCGACCCCTTGCTGCGACCATAGACGTCAAAGAGATGCGGGCCGACCTTGTTGGCGCCGCCCTTCTCGAAGGTGTGGCAGGCCTTGCAGGCGCCGACAGCCTTTTCGCCACGGGCCGGATCGGCCTTGGCGAGACGTTCCACGATCGGCGCGTCCGCAACTGGAGCCGCAGCGGTTGCACCGCCGGCGGCAGCTGGCTCCGGACTCGGCAGATCGAAGCCGGGCACGGCCGGCTTGTGCGGCGCGAAGACAATGCCGGCGGCCATGTTCAGGGCCATCACCACGAGCAGCGTGGACAGTCCCGCGCCGGCAATCTTGTTCAGCTCGATATTCATCGCATCGAAACCCTTGGGCCTCGCCACAGGACAGGCAAGGCATAGCAGCGCTCCGGCCGGAGCCTGGGAGCGCCGACACACGGCCGTTGCTTAACCGCTTTGCGCGCTTCATTGSAACTCGTATAAGCAYGCACCTCTTTGAGACCTTTTGACGCCTCCCGTCGCAGCCTCGCGACCTTCCCCCCAGAGCTGTTGCCGATGTCGGACCCGCTGATCCTGATTCCCGCCCGCATGCAGGCGACCCGCCTGCCCGACAAGCCTCTGGCAGACATCCTGGGCGAACCGATGATCGTGCATGTCTGGCGCCGAGCGATGGAATCGGGCGTCGGTGCCGTGGTCGTCGCCACTGACGAGCCGCGCATCGTCGCGGCCATCGAGAAGGCCGGGGGGAGAGCGGTGATGACCAGCATCCACCACCAGACCGGCTCGGATCGAATCAAGGAAGCGGCGGATATCGTCGACCCGCAGGGGCGCCACGACATCATCGTCAACGTCCAGGGAGATTTTCCCACGCTTGAGCCGAGCGCGATCGCTGCCGCGGTGAAGCCGCTTGCGGACGCGGCCGTCGACATCGCGACCCTGGCCGGGGTCATTACCGACGAGGACGAGAAGACCGCACCGAGCGTCGTCAAGCTGATCGGCAGCGAGATCAGTCCTGGCCGGATGCGCGCACTCTACTTTACCCGTGCCACCGCGCCGAGCGGCGAGGGGCCGCTCTATCACCATGTCGGCCTCTATGCGTATCGCCGCCGTGCGCTCGATCGCTTCGTCAGCCTGCCGCAATCGCCGCTCGAACTCCGCGAGAAGCTCGAGCAACTGCGTGCACTGGAAGACGGCATGCGCATCGACGTGATGGTCATCGATCACGTCCCGCGCGGCGTCGACACGCCTCCTGACCTGGATCGCGCCCGCGCGCTCCTGAAATCCCGCCTCGGAGCCTGAATCATGTCTGTCGTCGTGTCCTACCAGGGCGAGCCCGGAGCCTTCTCCTCTCAGGCCGCCCTGCAGGTCTTTCCGGATTGCGAATTGCTGCCTTGCGCAACCTTCGAGGATGCCCTGTCCGCGGTCAGCGACGGAACGGCCCGCTATGGCATGATCCCGATCGACAATTCGATCGCCRGTCGCGTTGCCGATATCCACCATCTTCTGCCGCGTTCCGGCCTGCACATCATCGGCGAGCATTTCCTGCCGATCCGCTTTCACCTGATGGCGGTGCAGGGAGCGACGCTCGCCACCCTGAAGACCGTGCAGAGCCATATCCATGCGCTCGGCCAGTGCCGCAAGATCATCAAGAAGCTTGGCCTCAAGGCCGAGGTCGCTGCCGACACCGCCGGCTCGGCCCGGCAGGTCGCGGAAGCCGGCGACGTCACCCGCGCAGCGATCGCGCCGCATATCGCCGCCGAAGTCTACGGGCTGAACATCCTGATGGAGGACATCGAGGACGAGAAGCACAACACCACGCGCTTCGTCGTGCTTTCGAAATACCCGGAATTCGCCCGCCAGGGCACGAAGAAGACCGTGACGACGCTGATGTTCCGCGTGCGCAACATCCCGGCGGCGCTGTACAAGGCGCTGGGCGGTTTTGCCACCAACGGCATCAATATGACCAAGCTCGAGAGCTACATGGTCGACGGCCATTTCTCAGCGACGATGTTCTACTGCGATGTCGAAGGGCATCCTGATGACGCGGACCTGAAGCGGGCCCTGACGGAGCTCGAGTATTTCTCCAAGGAGATGAAGATTCTCGGCGTCTACCCGGCGCACGCGTTCCGCGCGAGCCTCGCCGAGCCGGGAGAATAGGCCGATCGCAGCCGACCGGAAACCGCGTCGGCTGCAGACGCCCTCACGTGCTAGGGCGTGACGCCGTCCTCGGCCCACGCCTTCAGGATCGTGTTCGCGATCGCCATATGGGGCGGGCAGGACAGCCCGTCCGGATGCCTCCCCTCCAGCATCTGCAGCGCCTCCTCCCGCGAGAACCAGCGCCCTGCTTCGAGTTCGTTCCCGTCCAGCGTGATGTCGTCGTTCAGCGCTTCGCTGATGCAGCCGATCATCAGGGAAGACGGGAAGGGCCAGGGCTGCGAGGCGACATAGCGCACGGCGCCGGTGCGCAGCCCTGCTTCCTCGAGGGTTTCGCGGCGTACCGCATCCTCAAAGGTCTCGCCGGGCTCGAGAAAGCCGGCAATGCAGGAATACATGCCCGGCGCGAACCGGGCCTGACGGGCCAGGAAGCACTGATCGCCGCGCACCGCGAGCATGATCACGACCGGATCGGTGCGCGGGAAGTGCAGCGTGCCGCATTGCGAGCATTCGCGCCGCCAGCCGCCGCTCACCGTCGGCGAGAGCCCGCCGCAGCGGGCGCAGAAGCGATGCCGCGCATGCCAGTCGAGCAGGGCCTTGGCCTCGCCCAGCGGCCCGACCTCTTCGGCTGGGACGAGCCGCTTCAGGGCGATCGAGCGCAGGTCGCTGACCAGGAGGTCGTCACGCTCGCGCAGCGTCTCGGCGAGCTCCCGGTCGACCAGTCGGCCAAAGCAGGCGGTCCCTTGCGGGTCGAGTCCGAGGAAGACTTCCTCATGCGCCTTGCCGATAGCGTCGGCCTCGCTCTCGGCGAACCAGATCGTCAACGTCTCGGCGTCGATCCGCTTCAGGATCGGCGTCTCGCCGGAGACGATCGCGTGGCGCGTACCGGGCGAAGCCCGAAAGCCCTCGACCGCGTCGGGACGGTCACGCAGGTCGCCGCGGCGGTCGAGCGGGTTCGTGGCAAAGCCGGTCAGGGCCGAGCGTTCGCGTCGAAAGGAGACATCGTTCATGCGCACACCCGTCTGGCAGGCGGCTTAAGAACAGCCGCCGTATAGGCGGATGTGCTAGCGGCAAAGTGCCGCCTGCGCCAGAGGTGGAAGGCGCGAGGCGGGTCTGCTCCCGGCGGGTTGGTCGTGCCTTAAAGCATCGGCCCGAAAAGTGGATTGCGGTTTTCGGGAAAGCCGATGCAAGATCGGCGATCTAGCGCTCGCCGCGTCCGCGCAGCAGATGGATGATCGCAGAGAAATCGGAGCCGCCTTCACCCCAGGCATTGTGCAGGCCGAAAAGCTGGGCTGCGGCTGCGCCGAGAGGCGTCGCAGCACCGGCTGCCTGGGCGGCCTCCTGCGCGAGCTTCAGGTCCTTCAGCATCAGCGCGGAAGCGAAGCCCGGCTTGTAGTCGTTATTGGCCGGCGATGTCGGCACCGGGCCGGGAACGGGGCAGTAGGTGGTCAGCGACCAGCACTGGCCGGATGAGGTCGATGCGACGTCGAACAGGGYCTGATGCGACAAGCCGAGCTTCTCGGCCAGAACGAAGGCCTCGGAGACGCCGATCATCGAGATGCCCAGGATCATGTTGTTGCAGATCTTCGCCGCCTGGCCGTTGCCGGAGGGTCCGCAATGGACGACGCGCCGGCCCATGGCGGAGAGGATCGGGTCTCCCTTCTCGAAAGCCTCCTTCGAACCGCCGACCATGAAGGTCAGCGTCGCGCCCCTTGCGCCGCCGACACCGCCGGAAACCGGCGCATCGAGCGAGAGGCAGCCGCGTTCGGTGGCCAGCGCATGCGCCTTGCGGGCACTTTCGACATCGATCGTCGAGGAATCGATGATCAGCGTGCCAGCCTTCACCACGGGCAGGATGTCGGCCCAGACCGCGAGCACATGCTTGCCCGCCGGCAGCATGGTGACGACGACCTCGGCATTGGCGACCGCCTCCCTGGCCGAGCCCGCGATATGCACGCCGAGTTCGGCCGCAGCGTCCTGCGAGGCCTGCACCAGGTCGAAGGCGCTGACCTGATGTCCGGCCTTGACGAGATTGGCGGCCATCGGGCCGCCCATATTGCCGAGCCCGATGAAGGCGATGCTGGTCATGGTCTAACCTCGTCGTTTGAGAAACTTTTCCATGGGGCAGGGATATCCCGGCTCTGAGGCTAGTTCCCCTTTGCCCGCCCTACCAGCGAGCGCGCCACGATCATGCGCATGACCTCGTTCGTGCCTTCCAGGATCTGATGCACGCGCAGGTCCCGCACGATCTTCTCGATGCCGTAATCGGCGAGATAGCCGTAGCCGCCATGAATCTGCAGCGCCTCGTTCGCGACCGCGAAGCCGGTATCGGTGGCAACCCGCTTGGCCATGGCGCAGAGCTTGGTCGCGTCGGGTGCCTTCTGGTCGAGTGCCGAGGCTGCCCGCCACAGGAACGTCCGCGCCGCCTCGAGTTCGGTCGCCATGTCGGCAAGCTTGAACCGCAGTGCCTGGAAATCGGCGATGCGTGCGCCAAAGGCCTTGCGCTCCTGGGCGTAGGCCAGCGCCTTGTCGAGCGCGTCTTGTGCTCCACCGAGCGAGCAGGCTCCGATATTGAGCCGGCCGCCATCGAGCCCTGCCATCGCGATCTTGAAGCCGATACCCTCGGACCCGAGGCGGTTCGCCACGGGGACGCGGCAATTCTCGAAGATCACGGCGCGCGTCGGCTGCGCATTCCAGCCCATCTTCTTCTCGTTGGCCCCGAAGGACAGGCCGGGCGTGCCGTTCTCGACGACGAGCGTCGAGATGCCTGAGGGGCCGGCCTCGCCGGTGCGCACCATCACGACATAGATGTCGGAGACGCCGGCGCCGGAGATGAACTGCTTCTGGCCGTCGAGCACGTAATCATCGCCGTCGCGGACCGCCCTGGTCTTCAGCGCGGCGGCGTCCGATCCTGCACCGGGCTCCGTCAGGCAGTAACTCGCCAGATGCTCCATCGAACAGAGCTTTGGCAGCCAGGCATGGCGTTGATCCTCCGAGCCGTAGCGGTCGATCATCCAGGCGCACATGTTGTGGATCGAGATATAGGCTGCGATCGTCGGGCAGCCGGTCGCCAGCGCTTCGAAGATCAGCGTCGCGTCGAGCCGTGACAGTCCGGAGCCGCCGACATCCTCGCCAATATAGATGCCGCCCATGCCGAGCGCGGCGGCCTGGCGCATCTCCTCGACCGGGAAGTGCTTCTCCTCATCCCAGCGCAGGGCATGAGGGGCGAGGGTCTCTGAAGCGAAACCCTGCGCCATGTCGCGGATCGCGATCTGGTCTTCGGTGAGGGAGAACATGTCGCGATCCTTGTCGTCCGGGGTCTCAGCCCATCGTCGGGATGACGAAGCTTGCTCCATCCTTGACGCCGGACGGCCAACGCGAGGTCACCGTCTTGGTCTTGGTGTAGAAGCGGATCGAGTCCGGGCCGTGCTGGTTGAGATCGCCGAAGGACGAACGCTTCCAGCCACCGAAGGTGTAATAGGCCAGCGGCACCGGGATCGGCACGTTGACGCCGACCATGCCGACCTGGACGCGGGAAGCGAAGTCGCGCGCCGCATCGCCGTCGCGGGTGTAGATAGCGACGCCGTTGCCGTATTCGTGGTCGTTGGCGAGCTTGAGGCCTTCCTCATAGTCCTTGGCGCGCACGACCGAGAGCACGGGGCCGAAGATCTCTTCCTTGTAGATGCGCATGTCGGGCGTCACATGGTCGAACAGGCAGCCACCCATGTAGAAGCCGTTCTCGTAGCCCTGCATCTTGAAGCCGCGTCCATCGACGACGAGCTTGGCGCCCTCGTTGATGCCGGTCTCGACATAGCCCTTGATCTTGTCGAGCGCCTGCCTGGTGACGACCGGGCCGTAATCGGCGGAAGAGTCGGTGGAGGGGCCGATCTTCAGGCTCTCGACGCGAGGGATGAGGCGCTTCACCAGTTCATCGGCGGTGGCCTTGCCGACCGGAACCGCCACCGAGATCGCCATGCAGCGCTCGCCGGCCGAGCCGTAGCCGGCGCCGATCAGCGCGTCGACGGCCTGGTCCATGTCGGCATCCGGCATGATGATCATGTGGTTCTTGGCGCCGCCGAAGCACTGCACGCGCTTCCCGTTGGCGCAGCCACGGGCATAGATGTACTCAGCGATCGGGGTCGAGCCGACGAAGCCGACGGCCTTGATGTCGTGATCGTCGAGGATGGCGTCGACCGCTTCCTTGTCGCCATTGACGACATTGAGGATGCCGGGAGGACCGCCGGCTTCGATGAACAGCTCGGCCAGACGCATCGGCACGCCGGGATCGCGCTCGGACGGCTTCAGGATGAAGGCATTGCCGCAGGCGATGGCGGGGCCGAGCTTCCAGAGCGGGATCATTGCGGGGAAATTGAAGGGCGTGATGCCGGCGCAGACGCCGAGCGGCTGGCGCATCGAATAGATGTCGATGCCCGGGCCGGCGCCGTCGGTGAATTCACCCTTCATCAGGTTCGGGATGCCGAGCGAGAACTCGACGACCTCGACGCCGCGCTGAATGTCGCCTTTGGCGTCGGCGATGGTCTTGCCGTGCTCGCGGGCGAGCAGCTCGGCCAGCTCGTCATTGTTCTGCGCGATGAGGTCGAGGAACTTCATCAGCACTCGGGCGCGGCGCTGCGGGTTGACCGCCGCCCATTTCGGCTGCGCCGCCAGTGCGTTTTCGACAGCGGCGCGCATCTCGGCGGGAGAGGCGAGCGCGACCTTGCCGATCACGGTTCCGTCCATCGGCTGGTAGATGTCGGCCGTGCGGCCCGAGGTTCCGGCGACGTGCTTGCCACCAATGAAATGACCGACCTGACGCATCGCGCCCTCCCTACGAATGGTGTGGTGTCTTGATTGGCCTCACCCCTACCATTCTCGTTTGTGCACGGCTATAGCAACTATCAAGCGGTCGCCGTGCGCAAAAGCAAATATCAGGGAGAGCGTCTTGGAGAGGTTCGACTGGGATGATCTGCGCTTCTTTCTCGCTGTTGCCCGCTCCGGCCGGCTGACGGCTGCGGCCCGGCGTTTGGGCGCCGATCATGCCACGGTCTCACGTCGTGTCACCTCTCTGGAGGAATCGCTCAAGGCCAAGCTCTTCGAGCGCCGGCCGCAGGGCTACACCCTCACAGCCCATGGCGAGCGATTGCTGGCCAAGGCCGAGAGCATGGAAACCGAGGCGCTCGCGATCCAGAGCGATATCGGCGGCGCCGACATGGCGCTGGCCGGCACTGTGCGGATCGGCGCGCCGGACGGTTTCGGGACCTGTTTCCTGGCGCCGCGCCTGGCCGGCCTCGCCAAGGCCTATCCCGGGCTCGAGCTGCAGCTCATCGCCATGCCGAGGCTGCTGTCGCTGTCCAAGCGGGAGGCCGATGTCGCGATCACGCTGGCGCCGCCCAAGGAGGGCAAGGTCGTCGCGCGCAAGCTCTGCGATTACCGGCTCGGCCTCTATGCGACGCGCGAGTATCTCGACAGCATGCCGGTGGTCGCGAAGCCCGACGACCTCTTCGAACATCGGATCGTCGGCTATATCGACGACCTGATCTTCACGCCGGAGCTCGACTATCTCGACGAGGTCGCCAAAGGCCTACGGGCGCAGGTGCAGAGCTCGAATGTGCTGGCCCAGATGAATGCGGTGGTTGCCGGCGCCGGTATCGGCGTCATCCATCATTTCATGGCGGCGACAGAGCCGCGCCTGGTGCCCGTCCTGCCGCATAAGGTGTCGATCACGCGCTCGTTCTGGTTGCTGGTCCATGCCGATCTCAAGGATGTCGCCCGCGTGCGCGCCATCGTCGATTTCATTGTTCGCGAGGCGAAGGCGGCGCGCTCGCTGATGATGGGCGAGCCCAGGATCGAGACGCAGGCGGCGGAGTGATGCTCAGATCCGCCAGGGCAGGACATTCTCCGGCAGGCGCTTGGCGCAAAGGTCGAGCAGCAGCATCACGCAAAGGATCACCGCCGAGGCGCTGATCGCGACCGCTGCCGCCTCGCCGGCGAGCCCGGCTTCCTTCAGGYTGAACAGAACGACGCCCAGCGTCTCGGTTCCCGAGGACCAGAGCAGGGCCGAGACGGTGAGCTCGTTGAAGGCCACGAGGAACACCATCAGCGCACTGACCGTCGCAGCCGGGGCGAGGATCGGCGCCACGATGAAACGCAGCATCTGCCAGAGCGTGACACCATCGAGTTTCGCCGCCTCTTCGTGATGCGCCTCGATCTGCGCCATTGCCGCGATCGGGGCCTTCAGCGCCAGCGGCAGGAAGCGCGCCAGATAGGCGAAGAGGATGATGAATGGTGTCGCATAGATGCTGACGCCGATCAGCGGCAGCGGCTTCAGGAACATCAGGATGCAGGCGATGGCGAGCACCACGCCGGGCAAGGCGTAGGGCAGCTCGATGACGAGTTCGACGACACGCCTCGCCTTGCCCATTCGCCGCTCCAGCGCATAGGCGAAGGCGATCGAGGCCAGCGCAAGGATCACCGCTGCGGTGCCGGCGAACAGGAAGGAATTGCGGAAGGCGCGCGCTGTCACGTCCTGGCGCAGCAGCACCTCGGTGAACTTGTCGAAGGTCAGGCTCTGCCAGGAGAGCGCGACGCCGAGCGCTGGCGTCAGTGCCTCGCTGAGCAAGGCAAGGAAGGGCAGGCCGAGCTTGAGGGCGATCAGGAGCCAGAGGCCGGCCGTGACGAAGGGGCGGGCGCTGCCGAGGGGCCAGAAGGGCTGCAAGGGGCGCTCGATTTCGACCTTGCCGCCGCGGCGCGTCGCAAGGATGCTTGCGAGAATGCCGAGGCCGGCGACCAGCGCGACGAGCAACGACAGCGCCGCGGCATCCGGCAGCCCCGCCGGTCCAAAGCTCGAAAGCCGCCGGTAGATCAGGGTTGGCAGGGTGAGATAGTTCATCGGCAGTCCGAGCAGTGCAGGAATGCCGAAATTGCCGATGCCGGCGACGAAGGCGATCAACCCGGCTGCGACGATCTGCGGGCGCAGCACCGGCAGCAGGATGCGGGTGATGATCGTCGGTGGCGCCGCACCTTCGAGCTGCGCCGCCTCGACCAGGGAATGCGGGATGCTGCGCAGCCCGCTCCAGAGCGTGATCGCGACCAGCGGCGCATGATGCAGCGCCATGACCAGGATGATCCCGCCGCGGCCCAGCAGGGGATTGGGGGTTCCCGGCGCCGGTGTCAGGCCGAGCGCGCCAAGAATGGGAGAGTGGGGGGCGGTCAGGCTGAGGAAGGCGAGCGCCGCCACCTGCGGCGCGATCATCATCGAGAAGACGAAGGCGAAGGCCAGCGGACGCTTGCCGCGTAGATCGGTCACTGCGAGCAGGATCGCGACGGCGCCGCCAATCGCGAAGGCGCCGAGCGCAGAGAGACCGGCGGTCTCGATGCTGTGCAAGGTCGCGGTGAGGGCGGCCCGGCTGCCGATTTCGGCGAGGGCTGCATCCGGCATGAACCGGCCGCCGGGCGCGAAAGCGGCGAGCAGGAGGCGCAGGAAGGGAAGGCCACCGAAGACCAGGACGCARAGCGCCACCAGCACGGGCAGCCCGAGCCCTGAAGGCAGGTGCAACCCCGGCAGGAGCCGAGGTTGCCCGATATGCGGCCGGTCGGAGCGGGCGACGAGGGTCATGCTGCGTCCGGCCTGGCTTGGGCTTACTCGAAGATCGCGCTGAAGCGCTTGCGCGCTGCGGTCTCGTCGGCCAGCGCCTTGGCCGCATCGAACGGCATCAGCTTGATGGCGGCGCGCTCGGGATAGCCCGCGGGCAGCGCAACGTCGGGGTGTGCCGCGACATAGCCCTGCTTCAGGGCAAGTTCCTGGCCATCCCTGGAGATCAGGAAATCGACGAACGCCTTGGCGGCCTCCGGATTCCTGGTGCTCTTGAGGATCGCGACCGGTTCGCTGACGGCGGAGACGCCCTCGCTCGGGAACACGAACTCGACCGGCGCGCCCTTGGCCTTCTCGCGGATCGGCATGAAGTCGACGATCATGCCGTAGAGCTTCTCGCCGGTCGCGACTTGCCTCAGGATGTCGCCATTGCCACCTGCTGCCAGCGCACCGTTGTTCCTGAGGGTCTCATAGTAGCCCCAGCCACCGGGCAGGTTGCCCGCGAGCGTCATGGTGTGGATCAAAGCTGCGCCGGAGTTCAGGGGGCTCGGCATGGCCAGCAGGTTCTTGACCTCCGGCTTGCCGAGGTCGAGCCAGCTGGTCGGCTTCAGTCCCGCCTTGGTGTTGTAGACGATGCCGGTGGTGATCAGCTTGGTCGCGAACCACAGCTTCTGCGGGTCGTGAATGCCGGCGGGATAGGCCGATGTCGCGGCGGCTTCATGCGCGAGCAGCCGGTTCTCCTGCTTCAGCCCTTCCATCGTCACCGAATCGGCGATCAGAAGAACATCGGCCTGAGGCGCGCCGGCCTCGATCTCGGCCCTGAGCTTGGCCATGATGCGCGGTGTGCCGTCGCGCACGAAGCTGATCTCGACCTTGGGGTATTTCGCCTTGAAGGCATCGATGGTCTGCTGGGCGTCGGTATTGGGCTGGCTGGTGTAAAGAACCAGCTTGCCCTCGGCCGCCTGGACAGCGAGAGGGGCCAGGCAAAGGGCAAGGCCCGTCGCAGCCAGAGCGATCATCGCCTTCGAATGCATTGTCTTTCTCTCCTGTCCGTCGGCCGGCCGGCCTCCGGCACTCGCGGTAGACCGCGTATATGACACATCCGTGACCTGTCATCACCGGGGCCGCTTGCGGCAGTGCAACTGCTCCACAAGGTGCTGATGCGCCACCGGGCCAACGGCCCGGCCTGCCCGAATTTCCCGCATCTGCCCGGCTTGTTTGTCGAACGGGTTTTCGACTAGTCTCCTCGGTGAAGGCGTACCAAAACGTCAGATTTAAACGTTTGAAATGGGAGGTTCTCAATGAAATCCATGCGTTATCTCGTGACCGGTGCAGCCTTCGCGGCGATCGCCGCCGGCTGGTCCGGCGCCGCCGTTGCGCAGGAGACGGTGACGGTCTGGTTCACCAAGGGTTTCTACAAGGGCGAGGACGATGCCCTGCTCGCGGTGGTCGACAAGTTCCAGAAGGCGACGGGCGTCAAGGTCGATCTCTCGCTCTATGCGACTGAGGATTGCGTGACCAAATCGGTCGGCGCCGTCGAGGCCGGAACGCCTCCCGATGTCGGCTTCTGCACCACCTATGATTTCCGCACGACCGGGAAATGGGCCTTCGACGGCAAGCTCGAGGACGTCACCGACGTGATCGAGCCGATGAAGGCAGAGTTCCAGCCGCAGGCGCTGGCGACGACCTTCCTGATGAACAACAAGGCCGGCAAGAAATCCTACTACGCCTTCCCCGTCGAACAGCAGATGATGCACATCACCTACTGGAAGGACATGCTGGAGGAGGCGGGCTTCAAGGAAGCGGACATCCCCAAGGGCTGGGACGGTTATTGGGATTTCTGGTGTGACAAGGTTCAGGGCGCATTGCGGGCCAAGGGCWAGCGCATCTACGGCATCGGCCATCCCATGGGCGTCGCCGCCTCCGACACTTTCTACAGCTTCCTGACCTTCGCCAACGCCTTCAACGCGCAGGTCGTCGACGAGAACGGCAAGATCGTCCTCGACCAGCCCAAGAACCGGGCCGGGATGATCGAGGCGGTCAAGGCCTATGCGAACATCTTCCAACGCGGCTGCACCCCGCCCTCGTCGGTGAACTGGCTCGACCCAGACAACAACGTCGCATTCCACAACCGCACGACCGTTGCCACGCATAACGCCACGATCTCGATCGCCGGCAAGCACATGGACGACATGAACAATCCGGCGCTGACCGCCGAGCAGCGGGCGACCGCGAAGAAGAACTACGAGGAGAACATCCGCACGGCCGAGTTCCCGAGGAAGCCGGATGGCAGCCCCATGACGAACCTGGCGGCGGTCAAGACGGCCGTGATCTTCGCCGATGCGAAGAACAAGAAGCGCGGCAAGGAGTTCATGGCCTTCCTGATGAAGGACGAGAACCTGCGTCCCTTCGTCGAGGGCTCGGCCGGGCGCTGGGTGCCGACGACGCTCAAGGGCATCGAGGCTCCGTTCTGGTCCGATGGCAAGGACCCGCACCGCGCGGTCGTCTACAAGCAGTACAAGGACGGCACTGTTCCGTTCCAGTTCGTCTACAACTACAATTTCACGACCGTGAATGCCGAGAACGTCTGGGCCAAGGCGGTGAACCGCGTTGTCCAGGACAAGATCTCGCCCGAACAGGCCGTGGACGAGATGATCGCTCGCATCAAGCAGATCGCCGGCTGATCCCGACGACCTGAACGACCGCGAAAACGGCATCCTGCGGCCGAACACGCCGTGGGATGCCGACCCGTCGAAAGAATGCGGGGCCTCGGAGGACAACTGATGACCGCCACCACCATGTCAGCGCCGGCAACGGTATCGGCCGAAATGACCTCGGGCCACACGCGAGACAGGGCGCTCTGGGGCGCGCTGATGCTGATGCCCTATATTCTCGTCTTCGCCGTGATGGTGGTCTACCCGGTCGGTTACGGCCTCTGGCTGGGGCTCAACTGGCAGTCCTATCGCGCACTCTTCGCGGACCCGATCTTCGTTCGCACGGTAGTCAATACCATCATCTTCCTGTTCGTGGCGGTGAACCTCAAGTTCCTGCTCGCGCTCTGGCTCTCGGGCTTCTTCGTGCAGCAGCGCGCCTGGGTGCGCATCGTGCTGGTGCTGTTCATCCTGCCCTGGGCCGTGCCCTCGATTCCGACCATCCTGTCCTTCCGGGTGATGCTGAACCCGGAGAACGGCATGCTCAACCAGCAGCTCTTCCACTGGTTCGGCATCGTCGAGGGGCCGGGCTGGCTCACCGACCCGACACTCGCCTTCGCGAGCTCGATCATGGTCCATATCTGGAAGTCGCTGCCGTTCTGGACGCTGATCCTGGTCACCGGCCGCCTGGCGATCTCGCAGGATCTCTATGAGGCCGCGAGCGTCGACGGAGCCAACGGGTGGCAGCAGTTCCGCTTCATCACCTGGCCGTCGCTGGCGACGCTCTATGTCACCTCGACCATGCTCTCGATGATCTGGACGCTGGGTGATTTCAACAGCGTCTACCTGCTCACCGGGGGTGGGCCGGGCGACTTGAACCATGTGCTGGCGACACTCGGCATCCGCTACATGCGCAACAACAACCTGGATCTCGGTATCGCCTCCATCATCGTCGCGATGCCGCTGATCCTGCCGATGGTCTTCGTGATGGTGAAGCGCCTGTCCAAGGGAGCCGAGTGATGAAAAAGGTTCTCGACGAAGGCAAGCTGATCCTGATCGCGATCCCGGTCCTGCTCTGGACCCTTCTGCCGATCTACCATCTCTTCGTGCTCTCGATCTCCAACCAGGAGTCGATGCTGGCCGGCAAGCTCTGGCCCGATCAGCCGACGCTCCAGAACTTCCAGATCGTCTTCAAGCAGCAGCATTATTACCTGACCAATTTCTGGCTGCAGATGTTCAACAGCTTCTTCATCGCCGTGGCCACGGGGCTGCTGACGCTCTTCGTTGCCACCTGCGCCGCCTTCGCCATCGCCCGGCTGCGGGTCAGGGGCGGGCGCACGATCATGAACCTGGCATTGGCGACCTACCTCATCCCGGCCGCCTTCCTCGCCATCCCGATGTACAAGGCGATGGGCTCCTACGGGCTGCTCAACACGCAGACTGCGCTGATCCTCGCCATGGTCGCGCTGGCTTCGCCCTATGCGATCTGGGTTCTGAAGCAGGCCTCCGACAAGCTGCCGAAGGAACTCGACGAGGCGGCGATCATGGATGGCGCGACCTCGCTGCAGCTCTTCCGCATGGTCTATCTGCCGCTGATGAAGCCGTCGATGGTGGTCATCGGCATCTACGCGCTGCTGCTCGCCTGGAATGAGTATCTCTACGCCTTCCTGCTGCTCTCGAGCGAAAAGGCGGTGCCTCTGGCAGTGGGGCTTGGACTCTTCCTCTCGGCGGATGACGCACCCTGGAATCTGCTGATGGCCGCGGGCCTGCTCTACGCCATCCCGCCGGCTGTGATCTATTATGGCTTCCGCAAGAACATGGTCGGGGGCCTGACATCGGGGGCAGTCAAGAGCTGACCCATCTGCGCCGTGCGCGCAGCCGTCCTTCCGGCCTACTCGCTTGACCGGACCGGAAGAGCGCCGCAGGTTTGACCATTGTTCAAGACACCGATTTCGGCAGGATCGCCATGACCGCTTCCAAGCTCGACCAGCTCCGCAAGATGACCACCGTCGTCGCCGATACCGGCGATATCGAAGCGGTGCGCCGTCTGAAGCCTGTCGATTGCACCACGAACCCGACCTTGCTGCTCAAGGCCGTCGAAACCCCGGCCTATGCCCATCTCGTGGATGAGGCGATTGTCTGGGGCCGGAAGGCTGCCGGTTCCAGCGAGGCCCGCGTGCATGCGGTTTGCGACCGGCTGGCCGTGACMTTCGGCGCCGAACTTGCCGGAATCGTCCCCGGACGGGTCTCGACCGAGGTCGATGCCGATCTCTCGTTCGACACGCAGGCGAGCATCGACAAGGCCCGTGCCATCATCGCTGCCTACAAGGAGCGCAGCATCGGGCGGGAGCGCATCCTGATCAAGATCGCCTCGACCTGGGAGGGCATCCAGGCGGCCAGGGTGCTGCAGGCCGAGGGCATCGACTGCAACCTGACCCTGCTCTTCTCGCTGCCGCAGGCGATCGCCTGTGCGGATGCGAAGGCCTTCCTGATTTCCCCCTTTGTCGGTCGAATCCTCGACTGGCACGTCAAGGCCGGCGGCGGCCCCTACACGGCGGAAACCGATCCCGGCGTGGTCTCGGTCCGCACCATCTATGCCTATTACAAGGCTTACGGCATCGACACGGTGGTGATGGGCGCCTCTTTCCGCAATACGGGCGAGATCGAGGCGCTGGCGGGCTGCGACCGGCTGACCATCGGCCCCGGCCTGCTCGACGAGCTCGCCGCGGCGCAGGGCGATCTGCCGCGCAGGCTCGCGCCGGACAATTCCGGGAAGGCACCCGCGAAGCTGCTGCTCGATGAGAAGGCGTTCCGCTTCGCGCTGAACGAGGATGCAATGGCGACAGAGAAGCTCGCCGAAGGCATTCGCGGCTTCGTCAAGGATCTGCGCAACCTGCGCAAGCTGGTCGATGCCCGTCTCGAGGGCGCCAAGGCTGCCTGATGTCGGCACTTGTCATCATCGACGTCCAGCGCGACATCCTGGCCGTGCCGGTAGCTGCGCGCGCAGTCGTCGGGGAGCGCTTTGCGAAAGTGCGCGAGCGCCTGGCCGAGTTGATCGGCCGCGCGCATGCCGCCCAGCGCCCGGTGATCTTCATCCAGCATGACGGCCCGGCCGGACACCGTCTGGAAACCGGGACCCTAGGTTGGGACCTTCATCCCGACCTGCCGCGACAACCCGGCGACATCGTCGTTCACAAGACGGCCTGCGATTCCTTTCACGACACGGCCCTGCAGGTTGTGCTCGCGGAACGGAGGATCGGCCATCTCGTGATCGCCGGATTGATGACGCAGTACTGTGTCGACACCACCTGCCGGCGTGCCGTCGGCCTGGGCTTCGATGTCACGCTCGTCGCCGATGCGCATACGACCGCCGACAGCGATACGTTGCAGGTCGAGCAGATCGTGGCGCATCACAATGCCCTGCTGGATGGTTTCGATGCCGGTTCCGCGACGATCCGTGTCACGCCGCTGGCTCAGGTCGCGTTCGCCTGAATGGCGGCCCGGCGCGGTCGCCAAGAGCGCGCTCGGACGGCTGGGAACGGCCGATGAGCTGGCCGAGCTCGTCGCCTGGCTGGCGAGTGAGCGCTGCAGTTTCTCCGCCGGCGCCGTTTTCGATCTTTTGGGCGGTCTGGCAACCTATTGAGAACATTAGCGGTTCGCCCCTAGGGTGCGCCCGGAGTTGACGGCGAGCCCCGGTGGTGGGAGCCTTCGTGAAGTTCCACTGGGGGCCTGGTCATGTCGGACGCACCCGCGCATCAACCACCTTCTCTCGGTACGCATCTCCTGCCTTTGCGACGTAACTGGGGCTGGCTGCTTGCAGCCGGTATTGCCCTGGTCATCCTTGGCGTGCTCGGGCTTGGCGCTTCCGCCTTGCTCAGCGTTGCCAGCGCCATCTGGTTCGGCGCGATGATGTTCGCCGGCGGCGTGGTCATGCTGATCGACGCCTTCCGGCACAGCGGCTGGAAAAGCCTGCTGATGCATGTGCTGATCGGCCTGCTCTATCTCGGCGTCGGCATCATGACCTTCATCAACCCGGTCGTGGCGACGGCGTCGCTGACGCTTCTGGCGGGCTTTGCCCTGGTCGCAGCCGGCATCTTCCGCATCATCGTCGCCTTCCAGACGCGGCCGACGCCGGTCTGGATCTGGGTTCTGGTCTCCGGGCTGCTTTCACTCGCGCTCGGCGGGATGATCCTGGCGCAATGGCCGGCCTCGAGCTTCTGGGTCCTCGGCACCTTCCTCGCGATCGAGCTGATCTTCCAGGGCTGGGCTTGTATCGCATTGGCCATGGCGATCCGTTCGACCTTCAATGGCGCCGCCGCCAGGCGAGCGACGCCGCAGGCAGGCTAGATCACCGGACCGGACATCGTATCCGGTCCGGTGATCGAACCCTTTGTGTTTGCATCGGCTTTCCCGAAAGCCGCAATCCACCTTTCAGGCCGATGCATTAGGGCGGCATCACCTTTGCGTGTGCGGGGCCGGGTGCCACGGCCCGGCCATCATGGGCGCGACAATGGCGGGATGCTCCGTTATGTCGCACTCGTGATTGCCGGCCTGGTCGTCGCCGAGCCTGCAGCGGCGCAAACGACCTGGCGTATCGAGCGCGGGGCCACCGATATCAGCTTCGTGACCCGCCGCTTCGGGGCAGTCGTCGCGACCGGCCATTTCACGCATTATGACGGGACATTGGCGCTCGATTTCGATCGGCCTGAACGCAGCCGCATCAGGGTCACGATCGAGACGGGTTCGCTCCAGGCCGGCTCTGCCCTCATGGATGGCTTCATCAAGGGCGAGAGCATGCTCGATACGGGGCGCTATCCGACCGCGAGCTTCACCTCTGCTGCGGTGATCCGCACCGGCGACCGCAGCCTCGAGATACGCGGGCAGCTCACCATCCGTTCGATCACCCGCCCCATTACGGTGATGGCTGTCGTCGATGGCGACATCGACAGGGCCAGGCGCGGCGAAAAGCTGCCCTTCCAGGCCAATGGCACCTTTTTGCGCCCTGCATTCGAACTCGGCCGGGAGGTCAATGTCGTCGATGACGCGGTCGAGCTTGTGATCAAGGGGCAGCTTGCGCGATGAGCGAGGTGGTGGGGCGGCCGATGCGCTGGCACCCGGCCCTCGTCGCGCTGCATTGGCTGACATTGCTGCTGGTCATTGCCCAGTTCCTGATCGCGTCGCCGATGCGCGATGAAAGCCGCAACCTCGTCGAGCGTTTCGAACTCTACCAACTGCACAAGTCGGTGGGATTGACGGTCGCAGGCATGATCGTGCTGCGGCTTGTCCTGCGCATGGTCGCCCCTGTGCCGCCGCCGGCGAATGCTGGGCGATGGCTGCAGCGGGCCAGCGACGTGGTCCATGCAGGCCTGTATGTCTGCCTGATCGCGCTGCCTGTCACGGGATTGCTCATGGTGTCGGCCGCGCCGCYGCAGATCCCGACGCTCTATTTCGGCTGGCTTGCCGTCCCGCATCTCATCGGGCCCGACAAGGCGACCTATGAGCTGATGCAGGCTCTGCATGCCTGGGCGGGCAACCTTCTCCTCGCGCTCGCCGCGATTCATGTCGCGGCGGCGCTGGTTCACGTACTGATCTGGCGTGACGGTCTGCTGCGCCGCATGTGGTTCGGCCGCAGATGGGTCGCGCTCCGCGGCGATCAGCGCTGAGCGGCGAAGGCTTCCTCGCGGATCGTGGAGAGCGACTTTGCCGGCGTGATCGCTTCGGGATCGAGCAGGCAGTGGATGATCGCCGGCTTGCCGCTGGCGACCGCGCGCTCGAAGGCCGGAGCGAACTCGGCCGTGGTCTCGACGCGCTCGCCATGGCCGCCGAAAGCCTTGGCATAGGCCGCGAAATCCGGGTTCTTCAGCGTCGTTGCCGAGACGCGGCCAGGATAGTGCTTCTCCTGATGCATGCGGATCGTGCCGTACATGCCGTTGTCGACGACGACGACGATCACCGGCAGTTCGTACTGCACGGCCGTCGCGAAATCCTGGCCATTCATCAGGAAACAGCCGTCGCCGGCGAAGGCGACCACCGTTCTCTCGGGAAACAGCCGCTTGGCGCCGATTGCCGCCGGCACGCCATAACCCATAGACCCGGAGGTCGGCGCGAGCTGCGTCGCAAACTTGGTGAAGCGATGGAAGCGATGCACCCAGGTGGCGTAGTTGCCGGCACCGTTGCAGAGGATCGCGTCATCGGGGAGGTAGCGACGCAACCAGGTGACGGCCTCGCCGGGATGGAAGGCGCCAGGTACCGGGGCGGGCTGCTCGCTCCAGGCGAGATAGGCATCATGCGCTTCGGCCGCCGCACTCGCCCAGTTGATCGTCTGGGGCGGATGAACGGTCTCCAAGGCGGCGCAGAAGGCGGTCGGCGAGGCATTGATCGCGAGGCTTGGCCGGTAGACGCGGCCGAGTTCTTCCGGATCGGGATGGACATGCACCAGCGGGCGGCCCGGATTGGGGATGCCGAACAGCGTGTAGGACTGGCTCGGCATCTCGGAGAGGCGGCCGCCGACCAGCAGCACGAGATCGCTGTCCTGGATGCGCTTCAGGAGCTTCGGATTGGGGCCGATGCCGAGATCGCCGGCAAAATTCGGATGGTTGGCCGGGAACAGCATCTGCCGGCGGAAGGAGACCGCGACCGGCAGGTCGAAGCGCTCGGCAAAACGCTGGAAACGCTCGATCGCCTGCGGGTTCCAGCGCGAGCCGCCGAGGATGGCAATCGGCGATTTCGCGGCCCAGAGCCGCTTCTGCAGGTCGATCGTCTGCAGCAGCGAGGGATGCGTCTCGGTGACCTGATAGGGTTCTGCGTCCGCGACGTCGGCGAGGTCGGTCAGCACGTCCTCGGGCAGCGCGATCACCACCGGGCCGGGGCGGCCGGAGGTCGCGACATGGAACGCACGGCTGATGATCTCGGGAATGCGGGCAGCGTCGTCGATCTCCGTCGCCCATTTCGTCATGGTGCCGAAGACGGCGCGGTAATCGAGTTCCTGGAAGGCTTCGCGCTCGCGCATGCCGCGCTCGATCTGGCCGACGAACAGGATCATCGGGGTCGAGTCCTGGTCGGCGATATGAATGCCCGGCGAGGCATTGGTCGCGCCGGGGCCGCGGGTGACGAAGCAGATGCCGGGCTTGCCTGTGAGCTTGCCGGCAGCCTCGGCCATCATCGCGGCGCCGCCTTCGGCGCGGCAGATGGTGACCTTCAGCTTCGCGTCATGCAGCGCGTCGAGCACGGCGAGATAGCTCTCGCCGGGCACGCAGAAGGCGTCGGTCGCGCCATGAATCAGCAATTGGTCGACGAGGATCTGCCCGCCAGTCCGTTCAGCCATGTGTATGCCCTCCCCAGGCGGGGTCGTTCAGGATGTCGTCTTGATGTTCGCCGAGCCGAGGGCTAGGCCGCGATGCGACCTGCCGTTCGCCGTCGATGACGATGGGCGAGGCGACGGTCGGGATCGCGCCCTTGGCCGCAGCCTCGGCAGGCAGGTCGACCTTGATGCCGCGGGCCACCACCTGCGGATCGGCAAAGACCTCGTCGATCGTGTTGATCGGGCCGGCCGGAACGCCGGCTTCTTCCAGCGCAGCCAGAAGTTCGGCCTTGTGGCGGCGGGCGGTCAGCGAAGCCAGCATCGGGATCAGGATTGCGCGGTTGGCGACCCGGCCCTTGTTGTCGGCATAATCGGCATGACTGCCGAGATCGGAGCGGCCAAGCACGTCGCAAAGCCTGCGGTATTGCCCGTCATTGCCGGTCGCGATGATGATGTGCCCGTCTGCGACGGGGAAGACTTCGTAGGGCACGATATTGGGATGGGCGTTGCCGAGCCGGGCCGGGGCTTTTCCTGAGACCAGGTAGTTCAGCGCCTGGTTGCCGAGCACGGCGACCTGCGTGTCCATCAAGGCAAGGTCGAGCGTTGCGCCCTCGCCGGTGGCATCGCGTCGCCGCAGCGCCGCCAGGATGCCGACGGTCGCGTAGAGCCCGGTGAAGATGTCCGTCTTGGCATAGCCGGCCTTGGTCGGCTGGCCGTCGGGCTGGCCGGTGATCGACATCGAGCCGGCCATGCCCTGGATCAGGAAGTCGTACCCGGCGCGCTCGGCATAGGGACCGTCCTGTCCGAAGCCGGTGATCGAGCAATAGATCAGGTTCGGATGAAGCTTGCGCAGCGAGGCGGCGTCGAGCCCGTATTTGGCGAGCCCGCCGACCTTGAAGTTCTCGATCACCACATCGGCATGGCCGGCGAGCTTGCGCACCAGGGCGCGGCCCTCCTCCGTGCGGAAATCGGCCGTGATCGAGCGTTTGCCGCGGTTGGCGCTGTGGAAATAGGCCGCCGAGAGCGTGCCGCCGTCGGTCCCTTCGACGAAGGGAGGACCCCAGTTGCGGGTGTCGTCGCCTTCTGGGCTTTCGACCTTGACGACATCGGCGCCGAGATCGGCCAGCAACTGGCCGATCCAGGGGCCGGCAAGGATGCGCGCGAGTTCGAGGACGCGCAGGCCGGCAAGGGGAGGAGTCGTCATCAGGTCATTCCGGCTTCGAGGCTGCCGTCATGGCCGGGTTTGGCCCAGCCATCCCTTGAAGGGTGCGCGGCAAAAAGACATGCCTGGGGCAAGCCCCAGGCATGAGGTCGCGGCTCAGAAGAACGCCTGCAGCCCGGTGACGGCGCGCCCGAGGATCAGCGCATGAACGTCATGCGTGCCCTCATAGGTGTTGACCGTCTCCAGGTTCGCGGCATGGCGCATGACGTGGAACTCGATCGAGATGCCGTTGCCGCCATGCATGTCGCGGGCCTGGCGGGCGATGTCGAGCGCCTTGCCGCAATTGTTGCGCTTTACCAGCGAGATCATCTCGGGCGCCATCCTGCCGTCGTCGAGCAGGCGGCCGACGCGAAGCGAGCCCTGCAGGCCGAGCGTGATCTCGGTCAGCATGTCGGCGAGCTTCTTCTGGTAGAGCTGGGTCTGGGCCAGAGGCTTGTTGAACTGCTTGCGGTCGAGCCCGTACTGGCGGGCGCGGTGGAAGCAGTCCTCGGCGGCGCCCATCACGCCCCAGGAGATGCCGTAGCGGGCGCGGTTGAGGCAGCCAAACGGCCCCTTCAATCCAGAGACGTTCGGCAGCAGGTTCTCTTCCGGCACGATGACGCCGTCCATGACGACCTCGCCCGTGATCGAGGCGCGCAGGCTGAGCTTGCCGCCGATCTTCGGCGCGCTCAGGCCCTTCATGCCCTTCTCGAGGATGAAGCCGCGGATCTGGTTGTCATGCGCGGCCGACTTCGCCCAGATCACGAACACATCCGCGATCGGCGAATTCGAGATCCACATCTTCGAGCCGGTCAGCTTGTAGCCGTCGGCCACCTTCTCGGCGCGGGTCTTCATGCCGGCCGGGTCGGAGCCGGCGTCGGGCTCGGTCAGGCCGAAGCAGCCGATCCACTCGCCGGAGCCGAGCTTGGGCAGGTACTTCTTGCGCTGGTTCTCGTCGCCATAGGCGTAGATCGGATACATCACGAGCGAGGACTGCACGCTCATCATCGAGCGATAGCCGGAATCGACGCGCTCGACCTCGCGGGCCACCAGCCCATAGGAGACGTAGTTGGCGCCGGCGCAGCCATATTCCTCCGGCACCGTCACGCCGAGCAGGCCGAGTTCGCCCATCTCATTGAAGATGGAGCGGTCGGTCTTCTCCTCGAGATAGGCCTCCGAGACGCGCGGGAGCAGCTTCTCCTGCGCGTATTGGCGGGCCGTGTCGCGGATCAGGCGCTCGTCCTCGTTGAGCTGGTCGTCGAGCAGGAAGGCATCGTCCCACTGGAATTCCGCGAGCTTGTGGCTTGCGGAGTGGCTGCGTGCGGCTTCGGCCATGGTTTCTCTCCCGTTCGCTCAGGCGTCGACGTCGAAGCTGACGCCCTGCGCCAGCGGCAATGTCGTGCCGTAGTTCAGCGTATTGGTAGCGCGGCGCATATAGGCCTTCCACGCGTCCGAACCGGCCTCGCGGCCGCCGCCGGTCTCCTTCTCGCCGCCGAAGGCTCCGCCGATCTCGGCACCCGAAGGGCCGATATTGACGTTGGCGATGCCGCAATCCGAGCCTTCGCCGGAAACGAAGGTCTCGGCCTCGCGCATGTCGAGGGTGAAGATGGACGAGGAGAGACCGGCACCGACCGCGTTCTGCAGCGCGATCGCCTGGTCCAGCGTCTTGTACTTCATGACATAGAGGATCGGCGCAAAGGTCTCGCGCTCGACCGGGCCGGTCTGCTCGGGCATCTCGACCAGCGCCGGACGGACATAGAAGCCACCGCTGCCGACATCGACCTTCTCGCCGCCCTGGACCTTGCCGCCGGCAGCCTTGGCTTCGCCGAGCGCCTTCTGCATGCCCTCATAGGCAGCCTCGTCGATCAGCGGCCCGACCAGCACGCCGGCCTCGCGGGGATCGCCGATCTTGACCGAGCCATAGACCTTGATCAGGCGCGGGATCAGCGCGTCATAGACGCTCTCATGGACGATCAGGCGGCGCAGCGTGGTGCAGCGCTGGCCGGCCGTGCCCATCGCAGCAAAGGCGATGCCGCGGAGCGCGATATCGAGATCGGCGGAAGGCGCCACGATCGCGGCATTGTTGCCGCCGAGTTCGAGAATGGCGCGGGCGAAGCGGGCGGCGAGCTTCTGGCCGACTTCCTTGCCCATCCGGGTCGAGCCGGTGGCGGAGAGAACCGGCRCGCGGTGATCCTGCACCAGTGCGTCGCCGATCTCGCGACCGCCGATCAGGACTTCCGACAGGCCGACCGGAGCCTCGGGGCCGAAGCGCTTCATGGTGCGCTCGACGATGGCCTGGACGGCGAGCGCCGTCAGCGGGGTCTTCTCGGAGGGCTTCCAGACGACGCTGTCGCCGCAGACGAATGCAAGCGCCGCATTCCAGGACCAGACGGCGACCGGGAAGTTGAAGGCCGAGATCACGCCGCAGACGCCGAGCGGATGCCAGGTCTCCATCATGCGGTGGCTCGGGCGCTCGGTGGCGATGGTCAGGCCGTAGAGCTGGCGCGAAAGACCGACCGCGAAATCGCAGATGTCGATCATCTCCTGGACTTCGCCGAGCCCCTCGGAGGTGACCTTGCCGGCTTCCAGCGTCACCAGCAGGCCGAGATCGGTCTTGGCGTTGCGCAGCTCCTCGCCGAGCAGGCGGACGAATTCACCACGGCGCGGGGCCGGGACCTTGCGCCAGGCCAGGAAGGCAGACTGCGCGCGGCCGATCGCCGCCTCGGTCTCCGCAACGCTCGTCTCGCGCAGCGTCGCCACCGTCTCGCCAGTGATGGGGGAGCGTGCTGCAAGGCCCGCGGACGCGAAGACGGTGTCCGGCACGCCGAGACGCTTGAGCAGCGCGAGCGCATCCTTCGGCAAAGATGAAGCCATGTCCTGGTTCCGACCTGTCGATTGCTAGTATGTCAAATGGCGCGGGAAAGAGCCGCCGCGCCGGAAGGGCGCAGAATGCCCTCTTCCGGTTGCGCTCGGCAACCGATATGTTCTCACGAGTTGATGAGAATAGCTCATGACCTTTGATCTCGTTCCCGGACGCCTTTCGGTGCCCTCCCTGTCGGCGCTCGCGGCCTTCGAGGCGGCTGCGCGCCATGGCAGTTTCACGCGCGCCGCCGAGGAACTGAACCTGACGCAAGGGGCGATCAGCCGCCAGGTCGCGCATCTCGAGCAGGTGCTCGGCGTCAGTCTGTTCCAGCGCGTCAAGAAACGCGTCAGCCTGACGCCGGCCGGGAGCGCCTATGCGACCGAGATCCGCGATGGGCTCTCGCGCCTTGCGGCCGCGACCGTCTCGGCCATGGCCTTTCGCGGCGCGGCCGGCGTGCTGCATCTCGGTATCCTGCCGACCTTCGGCACACGCTGGCTAATTCCGCGTCTGCCGCGCTTCATCGAGGCCCATCCCGGCGTCACCATCAACTTCACGACCAAGCTGGTGCCCTTTGATTTCGCGCGCGAGCCGATCGATGCCGCCGTGCATTTCGGCGATCCGGTCTGGCCTGGCGCTGTGCTTCATCGCTTGATGGGGGAGGAGGTCGTTCCCGTGGCGGCGCCCTCGCTGGTCGAGCGCCTGGGCTTGAAGGAGCCGGCGGATATGCTGCGCGCGCCGTTGCTGCAGCAGGCGACGCGACCCCGGGCCTGGGCGAACTGGCTGGAAAAACAGGGGCTGCCGCCGGAGCGGGCGCTGATGGGGCCGCGCTTCGAGCAATTTGCCATGGTCTCGCAGGCGGCCGTGGCTGGGTTGGGTCTTGCGATCGTGCCGCGCTTCCTGATCGAGGAGGAATTGCGCTCGGGCGCGCTCGTCGTTCCGGTCGACCGGCCGGTCAGCGGCACGGAGGGCTATTACCTGGTCTATCCCGAGACCCGGGCGGCGCTGCCGGCGGTGATCGCCTTTCGCGACTGGCTGCTCGGCGAATGCGGGCTCACGGCCTGAGCACTCGACAAGCCGGCGCAGTCGCGTCATTCATGCGTGAAATTCACCAACCCCGGCCACAGAGCGTCGTGGCCCGAACTGCGCAGGACTGACATGCCGTCCTTTTCCGAGACCGCCGATGTCGTGATCTGTGGAGGGGCCGCCATCGGTTCCTCCGTCGCCTATCATCTCGCCGCCGACCCAGGCTTCAAGGGCAAGGTGGTGGTCCTGGAGAAGGATCCGACCTACCGCTACTCCGCCTCGGCGCTCTCGGCGGCTTCGATCCGCCAGCAATTCTCGAGTTCGGTGAACATCCGTATCTCGCTCCACGGCATCGAATTTTTGCGCAATATCGGGACGCATCTCGCCGTCGATGGCGAGGTTCCGGCCATCGATCTGCATGAAGGCGGCTACCTCTATGTCGCGAGCGGCGAGGGAGCCCCGGTCCTCGCCTCGAACCAGAAACTGCAGCAGGACGAGGGCGCCGATATTGCGCTCTATGCTGCGGATATGTTGCGCAGCAAATTTAGCTGGCTCAATGTCGAGGATCTCGCCTGCGGCACCTATGGGGTCAGCGGGGAGGGCTGGTTCGACGGTTGGGCGCTGCTCCAGGCCTTTCGCAAGAAGGCGCGCGCGCTCGGTGTCGAGTACCGCCAGGGCGAAGCGGCGCGCTTTATCGTGGAAGGCGGTCGCGTCGTCGGCGTCGAGCTTGGCGATGGCAGCCGCATCGGCTGTGGCGCGGTCGTCAACGCCTCGGGCACGCATGGTGCGCGGCTGGCGGCAACGGCCGGCATCGCGATTCCCGTCAGGTCGATGAAGCGCTACGTCTTCAGCTTCACCTGCAAGGGCGAGGTCGATAACTGCCCGCTTCTGATCGATACCTCCGGTGCCTATTGCCGGCCCGAGGGCAAGCGCGGCAGCGAGGGGCAGATGTTCATTTGCGGCGCCTCCCCGCCGGCCGAACTCGATCGCGAATGGATCGAGACCGATGCCGATGTGGAGGATGTCGACTGGTCCTTTTTTGAGGAGCATGTCTGGGCGCCGCTCGCCCATCGTGTGCCCGCCTTCGAGGCGATCAAGCCCGGTCGCGCCTGGGCCGGCCCCTATGACATGAATGAACTCGACGGCAATGCCATCCTCGGCCCGGCCGTCGGCCTGCCGAATCTCTATCTCGCCAATGGTTTCTCGGGGCACGGCCTGCAGCAGTCCCCGGCTGTGGGAAGGGGGATTGCCGAGCAGATTGTGCATGGCGGCTATCGCACGCTCGATCTTGCCGATCTCGGTCACGAGCGCATCGTTGCGGGGCGGCCGCTGACGGAGGCCAATATCATCTGAGGAGGCACGCATGGTCGATCCGGCTTATGTTCAGACCATGGCGCGCTACAACGCCTGGCAGAACCGGAGCCTGTGCGATGCGGCCGATACGCTTGACGAGGAAGGTCGCCGTCGGGATCGCGGCGCCTTCTTCAAGTCGATCCACGGTACGCTGAACCATATCCTGTGGGCCGACGAAATCTGGCTCCACCGGCTGATCGGGACGCCCAAGCCGCCGATCAGCGGCCGCGATGCACCGATCTATGTCGATGACTGGGCCGAGTTCCGCCGTCGGCGTGCCGAGCGCGACGAGGCGATCCTGGCCTGGGCTGCTACCGTCGACGCCAACTGGCTGCGCGGGACCCTGATCTGGTATTCGGGGGCCGCCGGCCGCGAACTCGGCAAGCCGCGCGCCTTTGCGCTCATGCACATGTTCAACCACCAGACGCATCATCGCGGGCAGGTTCACGCCATGCTGACGGCGGCCGGCACCAGACCCGAGGATACCGATCTCCTCCTCGTCGACGAACCGCGCTGAACGGCCCTCCGGTTCAGGCCTGCTTGGTCCGTTTCGCCCGGGCCAGAGTCTTCACGGGGGCAGGCTTGTCGCTGTCTTCTTTCGCTTCAGGCACGGTTGCCGTCGTGTTCTGGCTCAGCTTCTGGAACAGGCCGAGCCCGACCATCGCCAGCACAGCGAGCAGGACCAGCAGGCCGGGATAGACGACGTCGCTCATCGTGGTCCGCGACGCCTTGGTGATCAGCACCAGCGATTCCAGGCTGAGCGCAATGATGATGATCGTCATGAATTTGGTCAGCGAGCCGCGCGCTTCTGCCGGGCGCCGCAATTCGCGATCGCTGATCACCTCTTCCTCGAACAGGAAGTTGCCGACATCCGCGACCGCGACCGCAATGATCACGAGGCCGATGCCGTCGAGCATGGTCTCAAGTGCGCCGTCGCCGGTTCGGAACCCGGTGAACGTCCGCCAGACCGCAACCACCATCAGCATCACCGAGGCGGCGAGCAGGGAACCCGCAATGGCGGTGTAGAGGATGCGACTGAAGAGCAACATGAGAGGCGCTGTCTGTCCGCAGAAATTCGGGCGGTTGGCGTGAGAAACGGGCATGGCGGCCCACTGTTCCATGCGGCTTGTCGATTGTTCCGGTTCGATGCAGGTTGCCGGCGCTGTTTCGGAGACCCGCCATGCCCGAGCTCTCGAGCCTGCTTGCCTTCGCCCTGATCGCGTTCGGCATGGTGCTGACGCCCGGTCCGAACATGATCTACCTGATCTCGCGCTCGATCTCGCAGGGACATGCTGCCGGGCTGATCTCGCTCATCGGCGTCGTGCTTGGCTTCGTCATCTACATGCTTTGCGCCACTTTCGGCATCACGGCGCTGCTCTTCGCCGTGCCTTATGCCTATGACGCGCTGCGCTTCGGTGGCGCGGCCTATCTCCTGTACCTCGCCTGGCAGGCGCTGCGGCCGGGCGGGCGCTCGCCCTTCCAGGTTCGCGAGCTGGTGCCTGACGGGCCGCGCAAGCTCTTTGCCATGGGCTTCCTGACCAGCCTGCTCAATCCCAAGATCGCGATGTTCTATCTCGCGCTGCTGCCGCAGTTCATCGATCCCGCGGCGGGTAATGTCCTGACGCAGTCGCTGGTGCTCGGCGCGATCCAGATCGTGATCAGCGGCAGCGTCAATGCGCTGATCATCTTTACCGCCGGCAGCATTGCCCTCTTCCTTCGCACACGGCCGTTCTGGGCGGTGGTGCAGCGCTGGCTGATGGGCACGGTGCTTGCCGGCCTCGCGGTGAAGATGGCGACGGAAGCGCAGCGCTAGCTCACATCCCCTTTCCGGATATCGTGCCGGACATCATGCGTCGTAGCCCCGGCCGCAACGGGCATGGACATGCGGCGCAGCAAGGCCAGCAGGAGTTTTTCATGAGTGTCGCCAACGGCCGGGCTTTGCTCGCAATCCCCGGCCCGACCAATATCCCCGATCGCGTGCTGCAGGCGATGATGCGGCCGGCCGAGGAACTCAGCTCCAAGCCGATCCTCGATCTGACCGAGACGCTCCTGACCGATTTCCGGAAGATCTTCCGCACCAAGGGCGAGACCTTCATCTATGCCGCCAACGGGCATGGCGGCTGGGAAGCGGCCCTGACCAATGTGCTCTCCCGCGGCGACAAGGTTCTCGTGCTGGCGAGCGGGCGCTTTGCCGTAGGCTGGGGCGAGATGGCCCGTTTCCTGGGGGCAGATGTCGAGGTCCTCGCCGGGTCATGGCGCGCAGCGGTCGATCCGGTGGCCGTCGAGGAACGCCTGCGGCGCGACACGAACCATGAGATCAAGGCCGTGCTCATGGTGCAGATCGATACGGCATCCGGCGTCGTCAACGACGTGCAGGCCGTGCGCAAGGCGATCGATGCCGCCGGCCACCCGGCCTTGTACATGATCGATGGCGTCGCCTCGCTCGGCTGCATGCGGTTCGAGATGGACGATTGGGGCGTCGACATTGCCATGTCTGCGTCGCAGAAGGGGCTGATGACGCCGCCCGGGCTGGCCTTCGTCGCGGCGAGCGGGAAGGCGCTGCACGCGCATCCGCACGCGACGATGCGGACGGCCTACTGGGACTGGACCTCACGGCTGAGCCCGCTCCTCTACATGAAGCATTTCGGCACTCCGCCCGAGCATCTGATGTTCGGCCTGCGCGCCGCGCTCGACATGATCCTCGAGGAGGGACTGGAGCCTGTCTGGCGCCGTCATGCCCTGCTTGCCGGGGCAACCCATGCTGCCATGTCGCGATGGGCCGAGGGCCAGGTCCTGACCTGCAATATCGAGGAACCATCGCAGCGGGCGCCCTCGGTCACGACAATCCTCGTTCAGGGCGATCCGAGTTCGATCACCGATTATGCGCGGACGGTCTGCGGCGTGACGCTCGGGCTCGCGATCGGCGATCTCGCCGGCAAGGCCTTTCGCATTGCCCATATGGGCCATGTCAATGCGCCGATGGTGCTTGGCAGCCTGAGCGCCGTCGAAATGGCCTTGCAGGCGCAGAATATCCCGCATGGTGCCGGTGGCGTTGCTGCAGCCATCACGCATCTCGCCCAAGGCGCGTAACCGGGCGGTTTGGGAATCGGCCCCAAGGGTGGATTGCAGCTTTCGGGGAAGCCGATGCAAGCACAGAAGGTCAGATCATCGGACCCGATACGATCCGCTGATCTGACGGCTGAGGCTCGCCGCAATGCGGCGGGCGCATTCTCGTGAAGAGGTCTGCTCGGCAAAAGCAGGGCTGTCCGGCGCAAATGCCCGTTCCCAGACTTCGCAGTCCTGCTCTAGCTTCGCGGTCCCATTCGGAACCAAGAGAGCGCAGGCCATGAGTGAGTTGACCCCGGACGAAGCCAAGGTGACGGCGTGGCTTGCCAGCCGCAAGGACGCGATGGTCGCGCTCCTGCGGGAGATGGTCGACACCGACTCCGGCTCCTATGACAAGCCGGGCGTCGACAGGGCAGGGCAGGTGCTCGCCCGGTTCCACGAAGCGAACGGGCTCAGCGTCGAGATCATCCCGGATGCTCGTTATGGCGATGCCGTCAAGGCGCGACTGCCGAATCCGGCCGCCAACGACCAGCGCCCGGTGCTGTTGCTGGGACATCGCGATACCGTCTTCCCGGAAGGCGAGCCGACGCGCCGGCCCTTCACCATCAAGGCCGGCCGGGCTTATGGTCCCGGTGTCGCCGACATGAAGGCTGGTCTCGTCATCGAGGCCTTCGTCGCCGCCGCCTTTGCCGAATGCGGTGGGCTTTCCGCTCCGCTCACCATGCTGACGACGAGCGACGAGGAGATCGCTTCCCCCTCTTCGCGCCCGATCATCGAGGCGGCGGCGCGTGAATCGCGCTGTGTCTTCAATGCCGAGCCGAGCCGGCTGCCGCCTGGCACCGAGTTCCTGCGCGATCACAAGCAGTCGATCACCAGCGGCCGCAAGGGTGGCGTCTTCATGCGTGCCGAATTCGTCGGCAAGGCCGCCCATTCCGGCGCAAATTACGAGAAGGGCGTCTCGGCCATTGTCGACCTCGGCCACAAGATCCCGAAGCTTCAGGGGCTGACCGATCTCGAGCGAGGCGTCACCGTCAATGTCGGGCTGATCGGCGGCGGCCAGACCGTCAATACGGTCGCTCCCCATGCCTGGTGCGAAATCGATCTGCGCTATGTCACGGCCGCGCAGCGCGATGAACTGGTCAGCGCGATCCGCGGCATCATCGAGACCCCCATCGTCGAAGGCTCGAGTGCGAAACTGACCATCAAGGGCGAGTTCGTGCCGCTGGAGAAAACCCCCGAGGCCGCTGCCCTCTACGATACCTATCGTGATGCCGCCGCGAGCTTCGGGATCAGCGTCAGCGCCGAGTTCACCGGTGGTTGTGCGGATTCCGGCTTCACTGCGGCGCAGGGTTGCCCGACGCTGTGCTCTGTCGGCCCGATCGGCGGAATGGCGCACACTCCCGACGAATTCCTCGAAGTCGAGAGCATCGTGCCGGCGGCGCAGGTGCTGGCGCTTGCCGTGATGCGCACGCCTGCGCGCATGGAGTGAGGTCCGGGCGCATTGCCCCGACGCGGATGCGCGGTCGCGCGCCGACCATCCGTCGGCCGAATCGCTGCTGACAGGGCGGCGACGCAAACTGCATCGATGCTCGCTCCCGGGGCGAGCGTCGATGGCGGGAATGGCCCCTTGTTTCAGTGGGCCCTCAGAACGMCTCTTCCCAATTTCGGCTGAGCCGCATCGCCGAATTGATGAGCCCGACCATGGAATAGGTCTGCGGAAAATTGCCCCAGAGCTCGCCGGTTTCGAGATCGGCATCCTCCGAAAGCAGGCCAAAGCTGTTGCGCCGTTTCAGGATGCGGCAGAACAGGTCCTTGGCTTCGTCGCGCCGGCCGATCGCATGCAGCGCGTCGACATACCAGAAGGCGCAGATCAAGAAGCCGGTATGCATGAAGCCGAAATCATCCTGCGTGCCGTAACGCAGCAGGAGGTCGCCGCGGCCGAGCTCGCGGCCGATGGTTTCGACGGTCGCAATATAGCGCGGATCCTCCGCCGTGACGAAGCCGAGCTCCGCAATCAGCAACAGGGTCGCGTCGAGATCGCTGCCGCCAAAGGTCGAGACGAAGGTGCCCTTCTCCTGGTTCCAGATCTGGTCGGTAATGACGCCCTTCAGACGTTTGGCCTCTCCACGCCAATAGTCCTTGCGGTCGGTGCGACCGAGCGTCCCGGCGATGCGTGCGAGCCGGTCGCAGGCCGCCCAGCACATCACGCTGGAGAAGGAATGCACGACCTGCTTCTCGCGCAGCTCCCACGGGCCGGCGTCGGGCTTGTCGAAGACTGCGATCGCGAGCTCGCCCATTCGCTCGAGCTGCCCGAAGAGCGCGTCCTTGCCGGGCTGGATCAGGCGGCGGTCGAAGAAGGAATGCGTCGCCGCGAGCACCACGGCGCCGTAGCCGTCATTCTGGATTTGCGTCGCTGCGCCGTTGCCGACACGCACGGGCTGGTGCCCGCGATAGCCTGACAGGTTTGGCACCTCGAATTCGGTCAGCACGCCGCCGCGCGTGATCGGGTAGAGTGGCGGCAGATGCTCCGCTCCGCTCTCGGAGAAGGTGTCGACGATATTGGTGATGAAGCCGAGGTAATCCTCCATCGTCCGCGTCGTGCCCAACCGATTGAGCGCATGCACCACGAAATAGGCGTCGCGCAGCCAGCAGAAGCGGTAGTCCCAGTTGCGCTGGGTGCCGGGAGCTTCCGGAATCGAGGTGGTCAGCGCGGCGACGATGGCGCCGCTCTCCTCGAAACTGCAAAGCTTCAGCGTGATCGAGGCGCGAATGACCTCCTGCTGCCACTCGAAGGGGATGGAGAGGGAGCGCACCCAGTCGCGCCAGTAATCCGTCGTCTTGTCCAGGAACTCGCGCGCGGTCGTCTCGATCTCGGCGCGCAATGCCTCGTCCGAGCCGATGAAGAAGGAGAAGGTCCGGTCGACCGCGAAAGGGACGCTGTCCATCACATAGGAGATCGGCGCATCCGTCGTCAGCCGGATCGTCTGGTCGGCGCCGACATAGCGGACATGGTTGGAGCCGCGCGTAATCTCGTCCGGCAATTCGCCGAGGCCGAGGCATGGCTTCAGCACGACCCGGATACGCGGCCGGCCAGAAAGCCGGCGCACGCGCCGCACCAGCAGCGGCGGCCGGAAAGAACGCTCGTAGCGCACGAAACGAGGCGCGAAATCGAGAATCTCGATGGCGTTGCCCTGGTCGTCGGACAGGACTGAGGAAAGGATCGCGGTGTTGTCGAGATAGCTTTGTTCGCATCGCGTCATGCCGACGAGTTCGATCGCGAACACGCCCTTCTCGGGCATGGCGTCGCCGTCATCGGGCTTGTTGTCGATCAGCGAACAGAAAACCGGGTCGCGGTCGAAGCGGGGAAAGCAGCCCCAGACGATATGGGCGCGCCGGTCGATCAGTGCGGCGATCGAGCAATTGCCGATCACGCCGAGATCGAGCGAGGCGGAATGCCGCGCCGTGGTGGAGGTTTCTACGGTCATGATCAGCCTTGGCAGAAAGCGTCAGTCGTCAGGCTGCCGCTTTCTGCGGCGGCGAGCAGGATGGTGCGGAGCGCTGTCGGGGAAGCAAGGCGCTGGCCGGCACAGGTTTCGCCCGCACCGATGCGGATCGACAGGCCGCCCAGCGCGTTCACCGTGGCAAAGCCCGCCTCGTCGGTAATGTCGTCGCCGATGAAGACCGGTGTCCGGCCGCTATAGGGTGCTTCCCGCATCAGCCAGGAAATGGCGTTGCCTTTGCTGGCCCCGGCTGGGACCAGCTCGGCGACCGATTTGCCTTCCTGCAAACGCACGGAGGGGCCCATCCCGGCTGCAAGCTTCCTGACCAGCGCGAGGGATTCATCCTGGAGTTGCGGCGCCAGGCGCCAGTGCAGAGCGGCCGAGATCCGTTTGTCCTCGACGAGGATGCCGACATGGCTGTTGGCGAAACGGATGAGCTCCCGCAGCGCCTCGCGCAGGGCTTCGGGAGCGTCCGCCTGGCTGCGGATGGTTCCGCCGAGGCGGATCTGTGCGCCATGAAGGCCGGCGATGTCGAAGTGATAGGGGGCGAGAAACCCGTCGAGGTCGGGGATAGGGCGCCCGGAGACAAGCGCCAGCGCTCCGCCCAGCGTAGAGCGCAGCGTATCGAGCGCCGGCGCGAGCTGCCTGTCGAGTTTGACCTCGTCGGGCATCGGCGCAATTTCGACCAGCGTTCCGTCAAAGTCGAGAAACAGAGCGACCTGCTTCGCCACCTTGGTGAAGTCGCGGGATTCGTTGGTAGATTCCGATTCGATCAGTTCCATCATCTCGTTCTGTTTGCGTGACGAAACGGGCGAAAGAACGACAGGTGAGCTGTCCAATGCCTGAGCGAGGGTTCTTGCATCATCCGCGCTATGGGCGGATGTTAGTGAACTTGCCACATTCTGCTTTCAGTTTGCCACAGTCATCATGATTTCAGCGCGAGCCTGACGCGGCTTCGCCATCTGACATCCGAAGCCCCTCGGAAACATTACGTGCGCCGGCGCGTTCTGTTCCCGCTTCCGGTGTCGAAATTCGGGCAGCCGGCTGATCGGAGTTTTCCCGGACATGCGTCTCGTCATCGTTTCCAATCGCGTCACCATTCCCGACCGCAGCGAGAAGGTCGCCGCCGGCGGTCTTGCCGTCGCGTTACGGGAGGCGTTGGAGAAACATGGCGGGCTCTGGTTCGGCTGGAGCGGGCATGTCAGCGAAGAGAAGACCCGTGCGGTGCGGACGCTCCAGCGCGGCAAGGTGACCTATGCGGTGACCGATCTGAGCGAGGAGGAGCGGCAGACCTATTATCTCGGCTTCTCGAACCGGGCCCTTTGGCCGAACATGCATTACCGGCTCGGTCTGACCGAGTTCTCGCGGGCCGACTATGCGGGCTATCTCGCCGTCAATCGCCGCTTTGCCAGGGCGCTCGTCGCGATGTTGCGGCCGGACGACCTGATCTGGGTTCACGATTACCACCTGATCCCCTTGGCTGCGGAACTTCGGCGGCTCGGGGTGAAGAACCGGATCGGCTATTTCCACCACATCCCCTGGCCGCCCTCCGAGGTCTTTGGCGCTCTGCCCTCGAGCATCACCCTGATGAAGACGGTCGGCGCCTATGACCTCGTTGGACTGCAGACCGAGATCGATGCGCGCAATGTGGTGAGCGGACTGGTCAATCTCTGCGGCGCAAAGGTCGATGGCGACGGGGTCCGCCTCGGTCGGCGTTCGATCCAGGTCAAATCTTTCCCGATCGGCATCGATGTCGAAGGCTTTCGCAAGCTTGCGACGAGTTCTGCGCGCACGACCGCGGTGTCGATCCGGCGCGCGACCGAGGCCTTTGGAGACCGCAAGCTGGTCATCGGCGTCGATCGCCTCGATTACTCCAAGGGAATCGTCCAACGCCTGGAGGCCTTCGAGCGCTTCCTGCTGGAAAATCCCGAGCAGCGCGGCCGTGTCGGTATGCTGCAAATCGCGCCACCCTCCCGCTCAGATGTTCCTGAATATGCGGAACTCGATCGCCAGTCGGACGAGACGGCCGGGCGGATCAACGCAGCGCTGGGCGAATTCGACTGGACGCCGATCCGCGTGGTCAAGAAGGCCTATTCCCGCAATGTCCTGGCCGGCTTCTATCGCCGTGCCCAAGTCGGGCTGGTGACGCCGATGCGCGACGGCATGAACCTGGTCGCCAAGGAATACATTGCGGCGCAGGATCCCGCCGATCCCGGCGTGCTGGTCCTTTCGCGCTTTGCCGGGGCGGCGCGCCAGATGAAGGACGCGCTGATCGTCAATCCCTACGATCTCTCGGAAATGTCGGAGGCGATCCAGCAGGCGCTGGTCATGCCGAAGCCGGAACGAATCCGGCGTTTCGAGAAGCTCTACGCCACCATCGCAGCAACCGATATCGGCTGGTGGACCGAGACCTATCTTGCCGCGCTCTCAGAGGGCGAAGCCGGGTTTCCGGTGACGCTCCCAGCGACCAAGAGAGCGGTTCGCGCCAAGCCGGCGACCGGAGCCAAGCAGCGACCGGCGACTTCGCGCGCTCCGGCCAAATCCGCAAGCGGCGCCGCAACGACCGTTCCGACATTGTCGGATCTGTCACAAATCGCGGCTGGAAACGGGCGCTTGCCACATTAATGAGAAGCGCTGCCGCCGATTTCACCTCGGGGTTGTAACGGCGGCCCTTGCCGAACACTCCTTTCGCTCGCTAGAAGGCGACAAGAACCGGGGCATGCTGCCGACTCATCCGGAGCCAGGTATCAGGTCTGCGAGCGGCATCGGCAACGATGTCTGAGGAGGCGGGCGGAGGGCCGATTTGATGCGAGGCGCTCTCGGAGGTCCGGGCGTTCTGCTGCGCCGTCTCCGCGAGGTCATGGCAGCGCCCGTCAGCCCGCAGGAGCGGCTGGATCGGCTTGTCGTCCTGATCGCCGGCAATCTGGTCGCGGAGGTGTGTTCGGTCTATGTCCTGCTCGAGGACGGTTCGCTTGAACTCTATGCGACCGAGGGCCTGAATCGCGAGGCGGTGCACCTGACCCGGATGCGCGCCGACGAAGGTCTCGTTGGCCTGATCGCGAGCGAAGCCGAGCCTGTAGCCCTGTCCGACGCGCAGTCGCACCCGGCCTTCTCCTATCGTCCGGAGACGGGCGAAGAGATTTATCATTCCTTCCTTGGCGTCCCGATCCTGCGCGGCGGTGCCGTGATGGGCGTCCTCGTCATCCAGAATCGCGCGTCGCGGCTCTACAACGAGGAAGAGATCGAGACACTGCAGACCACCGCCATGATCATGGCGGAGATGATCGCGGCCGGCGGGCTGAAATCGCTGGCGCCGCCCGGCAGCATGATTGGCCTCGACCGGCCGATTCACGGTGTCGGCGTCAAGCTGGCGGACGGTGTCGGGCTCGGCTACGCCGTTCTCCACGAACCCCGGGTCGCGATCACCAATCTGATTGCCGAGAATCCTGCCCGCGAGGTCAAGCGGCTCGAGGCCGCTATCGCCGAGATGCGCACCGCGATCGACGAACTGATCGAGCGTGGCGACGTGGCTCATACCGGCGAGCATCGTGACGTTCTCGAAACATTCCGCATGTTCGCCCATGACCAGGGCTGGCTCAGGCGGATGCGCGAGGTGGTGATGACCGGCCTCACCGCCGAGGCGGCGGTTGAGCGTGTGCAATCCGACACCCGCGCCAAAATGCTGCGCCAGACCGACCCTTATCTCAGGGAGCGCCTGCACGATCTCGACGATCTCGCCAATCGGCTGCTGCGGACCCTGATGGGCAAGGCGAATGGCGTTGCTCACGAGAAGCTGCCCGAGAACGCCATCCTGATCGCCCGCTCGATGGGGCCGGCGGCGCTGCTCGATTATGACCGCGTCCGTTTGCGTGGGCTTATCCTCGAGGAAGGCGGACCGACCAGCCACATCGCCATCGTGGCGCGGGCGCTTGGCATTCCGGCCGTCGGCGAGATCGTCAACGCAACCGCGCTGATCCAGTCCGGCGACGCCGTCATCGTCGATGGCCAGGCTGGCGAGGTGCAGATCCGTCCGCAGCCGGACGTCGAGAACGCCTACAAGGACAAGGCCCGCCTGCGCGCCCGCAAGCAGGAACAGTACCGCAAGCTCAAGGATCTGCCGGCCGTCACCAAGGACGGGGTCGAGATCAACCTCCAGATCAATGCCGGCCTTCTGGTCGACATGCACAGTCTCGATGAGACCGCCGCCGCAGGGATCGGGCTGTTCCGCACCGAACTGCAATTCATGGTCGCTCAGCACATGCCGACGACGACCGAACAGCAATCTCTCTACGGGGCCGTGCTCAAGGCGGCGCAGGGCCGGCCGGTTGTCTTCCGGACGCTCGATATCGGCGGCGACAAGGTGCTGCCCTATATGGAACGCGTCGAGGAGGAGAATCCGGCGCTCGGTTGGCGCGCGATCCGGATCGGCCTCGACAAGCCGCGCCTGCTGCGCGGCCAGATCAGGGCGATGCTGCGGGCCGGAGCCGGCCAGGACATGCGCATCATGCTGCCCATGGTCGCGACCGTGGACGAGTTCCTGCGCGCGCGCTTCATCGTGCGCCGCGAGCTCGCCATGATGGAGAAGCAGGAGCGTCCGGCGCCCACCAATCTCGAGCTCGGCGTCATGGTCGAAGTGCCATCGCTGCTGTTCGAACTGGCAGAAATCTCGCGCGAGGCCGACTTCCTGTCGATCGGCACGAATGATCTGATGCAGTTCCTGTTCGCAGCCGATCGTGAGAACCGCCGGGTGTCCGAGCGTTTCGATCCGCTTTGCGTTGCAGCGCTCCGCGCGCTGCGCACGATCGTTGAGGCTGCGGGCGAGGCAGGTTGCCCGGTCTCGGTCTGCGGTGAAATGGGTGGCAAGCCGCTGGAGACGATGGCGCTGATCGGCCTAGGCTATCGCTCCTTCTCGATGTCGGCRGCGTCGTTCGGGCCGGTCAAGGCGATGCTGCGTGCGCTTGACGTCAGGAAGCTGCGCGAGCGTATGGATTGGATGCTCGCCTCTTCCGATGGTGCATCGAGCCTGCGTTCGCAGCTTTCGGCATTGGCGACCGAATTGAAAGTGCCGGTCTAGCGACGCTGAAGCGCGCTTCGCCGGTCCCCAAACAGTGTTTCCGAGTTCCTGATGTCCCTTCAGCTTCCTCAAGACCGTCTCGACAGCATCGTCGCTCGCCACGCCGTTGCCACCGACGAGATCAATCGCTCGACCGATGCCGTGCGTACGGTAGAGCTTGCCAAGGAGCTGGCGGAGCTCGAACCCGTCGTTGCAGCGATTGCCTCCTGGCGCAATGCGCAGGCCTCTCTCGACGAGGCGCAGGGGCTGATCGACGATCCGGCGACCGACAGCGAATTCCGCGATCTCGCCTATGAGGAGCGGGACACCGCTCGAGCCGAGATCGACACGCGTGCCCACCAGATCCTGATCGCTCTCCTGCCCAAGGACGCTGCCGACGAACGCGGCGTCATTCTGGAAATCCGGGCCGGCACCGGCGGCGACGAGGCCTCGCTCTTCGCCGGAGACCTGCTGCGGATGTATCAGCGCTACGCCTCGCAGAAGGGCTGGAGCGTCGACATCATCTCGGAGAGCGAAGGCACGGTTGGGGGCTACAAGGAAGTCATCGCGGAGATCTCGGGCCGGGGCGTCTATGCCAAGCTCAAGTTTGAATCCGGGGTTCACCGCGTCCAGCGCGTGCCGGATACCGAGGCGAGCGGCCGCATTCACACCTCGGCCGCGACGGTGGCGATGCTGCCGTTGGCGACCGAGGTCGACGTCGCGCTCAATGACAACGATCTGCGCATCGACACGATGCGTGCCGGGGGCGCCGGCGGCCAGCACGTCAACAAAACCGAATCGGCCGTCCGCCTGACCCATATCCCGAGCGGGATCGTGGTCGTGGTCCAGGATGAGCGCTCGCAGCACAAGAACAAGGCGCGTGCCTTCGAGTTGATGCGCGCCCGGCTCTACGACATGGAGCGCATGAAGGCCGACGCCGAACGCGCGGCGGACCGACGCTCGCAGATCGGCTCCGGTGACCGGTCCGAGCGGATCCGCACCTACAATTTCCCGCAGGGCCGCGTGACCGACCATCGCATCAACCTGACGCTCTACAAGCTCGACGAGATGATGCAGGGGCTGGCGCTCGACGAGATCATCGATGCCCTTACGGCGGAGCACCAGGCGACGTTGCTTGCAGCGCAAAGCGGCGCGTGAAACCTTTTTACCGGACTGGCGTTGTTTCCATATCGACCTGAAAGCAGGCTGGAGGAAACCATGAAACTTGCATCAGTGATTGCGATGACCGGTCTGATGGCGCTGGCTACGGCAGGGACCGCTGAGGCGCAGACTCAGACTTTTGGCCGCGTCGTCCAGGGACAGGCCGTGCCGCTGCAGAATGCGATGACGCAGTCGCAGGCGCGCAAGGCGTGTTCGCAGGAAATGCACGGAGCGCGCGAGAGTAAATCTTCAATCAATCAGAAGATGAAGATTTGCATGGACCACAAGATGCAGGGCAATTGATGTCGATGCGAGCACCAACCCAGTGACGTCGCCACTGCAGAGCGGTGGCGACGCTCTAACGCCTTCGCCACAAGCTGTCGGTGTGCTGACCATTCGGGAGGCACGCCGGCAGCTTGCGGCGCGTCTGCGCGCTGCGGGGGGCGATACGCCGATACTTGATGCGCGCCTTCTTGTTGAAGCCGTGGCTGGGGCCGGCGGGGAGGACGACGCTCTGCTCGGTGAGCAGGCCGCCGCGGATCTGGATGGCTACGTCGCGCGGCGGCTGGCAGGCGAACCTGTCTGGCGCATCCTCGGCGAGCGTGAGTTCTGGGGACTGACCTTCAAGCTCTCGCCAGCGACGCTCGAGCCGCGCCCCGATACCGAGACGCTCGTCGAGGCCGCGGTCCATTCCCTTCGTGAGAGGCGCGGGGACGCGTTGTCGGTGCTGGACCTCGGGACTGGCACGGGCTGCCTGCTCATCGCGATCCTGAGTGAGTTCAGGCAGGCCAGGGGCCTGGGTATCGATCTGTCGGGAGAGGCCTGCAAGGTCGCAGCCGCAAATGCCCTTGCAAATGGCGTCGGTGACCGCGTGGCGTTTCGGGAAGGCGACTGGGTGAAGGACCTTGAGGGCCGCTTCGACCTGATCGTCTCCAATCCGCCCTATATTCCAGGCGATGAGATTCCCGGGTTGGATGTGGCTGTGCGCGCCTATGATCCGCTCCTGGCGCTGGATGGCGGGATCGACGGGCTCGTTCCGTATCGGCTCTTCGCGCGCGAGCTGACGCCGTTTCTGGCACCGGGTGGCATCGTTATTTTCGAGATCGGTGCCGGGCAGGAGCCGGATGTCTCTGCCTTGATGCGGGCCGAAGGCTTCCGGTATCACGGAGCGCGCAAGGACCTTGGTGGACACGAGCGCGCGCTGATCTTCTCCCGCTGAACCGGATACGCACAGAGATTGTGCGAATTTGCTTGGAACCGGACGCAAAAGCCGCTATGCAGATACCAGCCGAAGCTGGTGTCGTCAGCGCCGAGCCTAGGGCAACCTCCTCCTGATTGACGAGGATTTGCCTCCGGACACGTCCGAAGTTTGACGGAACTGACAAAGCAAGATCGGAATTCCGAAGGCATGGATGTGCCGTTCGGCTCATGGGGCGAGTTACCGCCTCTTTTGGAAACGAGCGCGTGAAGACCAAGAACGGCGCATTGCCCCTTCAGGTCGACTCCCTCCGGCACGGCGCCGCAACCCGCCGCGTGCCGGTACGCGTATGACAGTGACCCGGTTGCTTTGAACAGACAGAGCGCGAGATAGACGCGAATGAGACCAGGTCAGAACCGGCGTATGCGCGGCCGTAACAACAACAACAATAACAATAACAACAACGGCAATCGAAAGTCGCCCAACCCGTTGCAGCGCAGCTACGAGTCGAACGGCCCGGACGTCAAAGTTCGTGGTACCGCTCAGCATGTCGCGGAGAAGTACTTGCAGCTGGCGCGCGATGCCCAGTCGTCGGGTGATCCGGTCGCAGCTGAGAACTATTTCCAGCACGCTGAGCACTATTATCGCATCCTTCTCGCGGCGCAGGAGCAGATGGCCCAGCAATACGGCCATAGCTTCCCGCCGAATCGCGCCTTTGGTGAGGAGGGCGACGAGGGGGACGATGAGGGTGACGGCGATGAGAACGCTGCCTTCCCGCAGGGCTCGCCTCAGCCTGAGCTGCGGCATCAGGCTCAGGGAGGCGTGAACGGCAACGGCTATGGCCAGAATGCTGCCCCCCGTGGGGATGGCGAGGGCCAGGATGGCCAGCAGAACAACGGCCAACGCTTCGACCGCCCGCCCCGCACCGATCGCTTCAACGACCGCAACAACCGCCGTTTCGATCGCAATGATCGCCAGGACCGTGGCCCCGATCGTGGTGAACGCCGGTTCGACCGTCCCGAAGGCGGGCAGAACGGCCAGCCCGGGGGCTTCGCGCCGCGTTCCGAGCAGCCGGCTTCTACCGAGCAGGGCGAGAACGCCCCGGCGCAGAGCCAGGGCGAGCGTCGCTTCGAGCGCGGCGACCGGCCGGAGCGGGGGCCGCGTCCCGAGCGCGCCGAGCGTCGTCCGCGCCGGGAGGTCGAGCCTGAAGGCGAGGCGAACGATGTCGCTGCTTCGCTTCCGTCCTTCCTGACCAATCCGGTCCGGGTTCCGATCGCCGTCGCCGAGGAGCCCGTTGCGGCACCGGTCGAGGCTGCTGCTGCTCCTGCCGAAGCGCCGGCCGCCGAAGAGGCTGCCGCACCGAAGCGCACGCGCCGCCGCCGCTCGCCACGCGAAGTCATGGACGCGCTGGGTTCGGAAACCGATAGCGCTGCCGAGTAAGGCGCTCCGGTTTGACCAGATATGACAGGGGCCCGACGGGCCCCTGTTTTTTTTGGCTCAGGCGACGCCGAGGTCGAGCGTCGCTTGCGGGGCCTGGCTTTCGAGATGCATGCCAGCGGTCAGCGTGCCGCTACTCAGAATCTCGCAGTAGATTCCGCAGTCGACATGGCCATAGGTCTTCATCAACGCCTTCGGGATCTGGAGATCGCGGGCTCCGGTCTGCGGGTCGACATTGGTTGCCGCGCAGCGTTCGATTCGCTTGATCACACGCAGGCGCAGGCCCGACGGCGTGGACAGCTCCTGCCCGACCAGGTCGTTCTCCGCCCAGGCGGCCAGCCCCTCGACCATGACATTGCCGCGGAAGCGCAGCGGATCGAGCCGGGTGCCAAGGTGGTTGCCGAGATCCGCGACGCTGGCGAGGTTGATGATCGACATGAACCCCGAGCGTGAATCCATGAAGCGATAGCTTTGCGGGGCGGTGAGCAATTGCGGCTTGCCGCGCAGCTCGTCCGGCATGAAACCTTCAAAGAAGGCCGTCAGGGCCGCGTGGCCGTCCTGCGTCGTCATGTCGGCCCGCACGGTCTCGCGTCCATCCTGCCTGATGACAAGCGCGCGGCTTTCGTCGTCATAGCGCGTCTGCAGCCGTGCCAGCGATTCATTGCGCATCAGCATCAGATACTTGATCTTCGGCTGATGGACGGGCGCGGCCGGGTCGAAGCCGGAAGGGCCGTTCTCGATGGCGAAAAGCCGGTCTCCAGGGAAAAAGCCCCCCGTGCTCAGCGAAGCCGATTGCACGGGTTCGGGCGAGAGACCCTTGACGGGGTAGCGATAGAGCGAGGCGACACGCATGGAGTCTTTCAGTCCGCAGGCTGATCGGGCAGGGGTGATATAGCGGGTTCTACGAGGCGGGACCGATCAAATCCTTGCATCGGTTCGATCAGGTTGACTTCAAGCCTCCTCGGCCTCGGCCTCTTCGTTCTCCACGGAGCGCTGGCAGCCCCAGGCGGAGAGCACTGCATCGGTGTCCTCGACGACGAAAAAGCGCGCCGCGTCGCGGTCGTACCCTTCCGCCAGAAGCCGCTCGTAATCGGTATGGACGTGGCGGACATGGCTGCCGAGAGCGAGCCAGAGCGCCGTCGAGGGCGGCAGATCCTTCATGCGGCGGCGCTCGGCGAGCGCCAGGACCGCTTCGGCATCGGCAAGCGGAATGCCGGGGGCGAGCGCCCTCAACGCTTTGCGAATCGCCTGCTGTCGCCTTGTTCCCGCCATGGCCAAGGCTGAGCCTGTCGGAAGGGCGCCGTCAATCATTCGCAAGGGGCCCCCTTCCGTTGCGCGGATGTCACACTATCTTTGGTTGCGAAGGGTGTCCCTCGGGAGCCCTATCCTGATGAAAGGCAGCCGGATGCGTCGCCACGGGGCGTGCCGGCGGGCGGAGCGACAATATGAACATTGAGAAATACACCGACAGGGCAAAGGGTTTCCTGCAGGCGGCGCAGACGATTGCGCTGCGCGACGGACACCAGCAGTTTACGCCCGAACATCTTTTGAAAGCGCTGCTTGATGACAGCGAGGGCATGGCAGCCGGCCTGATCGATCGGTCGGGTGGCCAGTCGAAACTTGCCTTGCAACTGACCGATGCGGCGCTCGCAAAGCTGCCCAAGGTCAGCGGCGGTGGCGCCAGCGGCCTGCATCTGACGCCAGGCCTCGCCCGTGTCTTCGATACGGCGGAAAAGGCTGCGGACAAGGCCGGCGATTCCTTCGTCACGGTCGAGCGCCTTCTTCTGGCCCTCGCGGTCGAGAAGGAAACCGAGGCCGGCAAGGCGCTGGCCAAGGCCGGCGTGACGCCGCAGGCGCTGAATGCCGCGATCGAGGCGATCCGCAAGGGTCGCACCGCGGACTCAGCCTCTGCCGAGCAGGCCTATGACGCGCTGAAGAAATATGCGCGGGATCTCACCGCTGCTGCCCGCGAGGGCAAGCTCGACCCGGTCATTGGCCGCGACGAGGAGATCCGTCGCACCATCCAGGTGCTGAGCCGCCGCACCAAGAACAATCCCGTCCTGATCGGCGAGCCCGGCGTCGGCAAGACCGCCATCGCCGAGGGCCTTGCGTTGCGCATCGTCAATGGTGACGTGCCGGAGAGCCTGAAGGACAAGGAACTGCTTGCGCTCGACATGGGCTCGCTCATCGCGGGTGCGAAATATCGTGGCGAGTTCGAGGAGCGCCTGAAGGCGGTGCTCAACGAGGTCTCCAGCTCCGATGGTGGCGTCATCCTGTTCATCGACGAGATGCACACCCTGGTCGGTGCGGGCAAGACGGACGGCGCCATGGATGCCTCGAACCTGCTGAAGCCGGCGCTCGCGCGCGGCGAACTGCACTGCGTCGGCGCGACCACGCTCGACGAGTACCGCAAATATGTCGAGAAGGACGCCGCGCTTGCACGCCGCTTCCAGCCCGTCTTTGTCGACGAGCCGACGGTCGAGGATACGGTCTCGATCCTGCGCGGCCTCAAGGAGAAATACGAGCAGCATCACCGCGTTCGCATCACGGACTCGGCGCTTGTCTCGGCCGCGACCCTGTCGAACCGCTACATCACCGACCGCTTCCTGCCCGACAAGGCGATCGACCTTGTCGACGAGGCTTCGGCGCGCCTACGCATGCAGGTCGATTCGAAGCCCGAGGAGCTGGATTCGATCGACCGCGAGATCGTGCGCCTGCGCATCGAGCAGGAGGCTCTCAAGAAGGAGAGCGACAGCGGCTCGAAGGAGCGGTTGAAGCGGCTGGAATCCGAACTCGCCGATCTTGAAACGCGTTCGGCCACAATCACGGCCCGCTGGAAGGCGGAGAAGGACAAGCTCGGCCAGGCGGCCGAGATCAAGACCAAGCTCGACAATGCCCGCAACGAACTGGCCCAGGCGCAGCGCAAGGGCGAGTATCAGCGTGCAGGCGAGCTCGCCTATGGCGAGATCCCGCAATTGGAGAAGCAGCTCGCCGAGGTCGAGGCGATTGGCGATACCTCTGGCATGGTGGAAGAGGCGGTGACGCCTGACCATGTTGCGCAGGTCGTCAGCCGCTGGACCGGTGTGCCGGTCGACCGCATGCTTGAAGGCGAGAAGGACAAGCTGCTCCGGATGGAGGAGGTGCTGGCAGCGCGAGTCGTCGGCCAGCGTGAGGCGGTGGAGGCGGTCTCGACAGCCGTGCGGCGTGCCCGTGCCGGCCTGCAGGACCCGAACCGGCCGATCGGCTCCTTCATGTTCCTCGGACCCACGGGTGTCGGCAAGACCGAGCTTACCAAGGCGCTGGCGTCGTTCCTGTTCGACGACGATACGGCGATGGTGCGCCTCGACATGTCGGAATACATGGAGAAGCACTCGGTCTCGCGTCTCATCGGCGCGCCTCCCGGCTATGTCGGTTACGAAGAAGGTGGAGCACTGACCGAAGCCGTACGGCGCCGACCCTATCAGGTCGTCCTTTTCGACGAGGTCGAGAAGGCGCATCCGGACGTCTTCAACGTGCTCCTGCAGGTGCTCGACGATGGTCGTCTGACGGACGGTCAGGGCCGCACGGTCGATTTCCGCAACGTGCTGATCATCATGACCTCGAATCTCGGTTCGGAGTTCCTGGTGAACCAGCCCGAAGGGCAGGACAGCGACGCCGTGCGTGACGATGTCATGGGCGTGGTCAGGCAGGTTTTCCGGCCCGAGTTCCTGAACCGTATCGACGACATCATCCTGTTCCATCGCCTTAAGCGGGCGGATATGGGGGCGATCGTCGATATCCAGCTGGCACGCCTCGCCAGGCTGCTGACCGACCGCAAGATCGTGCTCGATCTCTCCGAAGACGCCCGCGCCTGGCTGGCCGACAAGGGCTACGATCCCGCCTATGGCGCACGTCCGCTGAAGCGGGTAATCCAGAAAACGGTGCAGGACCCGCTGGCGGAACTGCTGCTCGCCGGCAAGGTCACGGATGGCGAGACGGTGAAGGTCACCGTTGGGCCGACCGGGTTGATGCTGGGCGATGTCAGCGTCACCCGCGAAAGGCGGCCTGAGGGCGTGCCGCTGAACTAATAGGGACGGTACGACCTCGTTCTTCCCAACTGGGAAGGAGGCAGCGACCGCCGCGAGATGGATGAGGGAAGGGCCGCGCAAGCGGCCCTTTTCTCGTTTTAGGGCTGCGCTGCGCCGATCCGCCGACGCTTCGTCCGGCACTMGGTCTCGGGAGCGGGAGGGCTCAGCCTCGCTTCAGCAGGAACACCGCCTGCGCGCCGAACAGGTTCCAGAACCACCAGGGTGCGCTGACGCCAACCTTGCCGCCCGCCGCATCGAGCGCGACGGCGCGCTCCTTCTGTGCGCCGACGACATCGCACAGGGTGACGAAGTCGCGGATCGTGCAGAAATGGATGTTCGGGGTGTCCCACCAGGAATAGGGCAGGGCATCGGTCACCGGCATCTGGCCGCGGAAGAAGATCTGGCTGCGCATGCGCCAATGCCCGAAATTCGGGAAGGAGATGATGGCGCGACGGCCGATGCGCAGCATGTGCTCCAGAACCAGGCGCGGATTGCGCGTCGCCTGGATCGTCTGGGAGAGGATGACGTAGTCGAAGGAATCATCGGGATAGTCGGCGAGGTCGGTATCGGCGTCGCCCTGGATCACCGACAGCCCCCGCGCGACGCAGCCCGCGACACCCTCGCGAGACAGTTCGATGCCGCGTGCGTCGACCTGGCGCGTCTCGGCCAGCAGGGCCAGCAATGCGCCGTCGCCGCAGCCGACATCGAGCACGCGCGTGCCCGGCGTCACCATCTCGGCGACGAGCTTGAGGTCGATGCGATTGGTATAGGTCTCGCTCAGCGCCATGGCCTCACAACCCTCTTGCCCGAGCTGCCGCATTGATGAAGCCGCGCGTGGTCGCAAACAGGTTCGGTTCCTCCAGCAGGAAGGCGTCGTGGCCCTTGTCGCTTTCAAGCTCGACGAAGGAGACCGAAGCGCCGGCAGCATTGAGCGCATGAACGACGGCACGCGAATCCGCGGTCGGGAACAACCAGTCCGAGGTGAAGGAGGCGACGCAGAAGCGCGTCTTCGTGCCCGCGAAGGCCTTGGCGAGCACGCCGTCATGATCGGCGGCGATGTCGAAATAATCCATCGCGCGCGTCACATAGAGATAGGAATTGGCGTCGAAGCGTTCGACGAAGCTCAGGCCCTGGTGCCGCAGGTAGCTTTCGACCTGGAAATCGGCATCGAAGGAGAAGGTCGGCGCCTCGCGATCCTGCAGCTTGCGGCCGAATTTCCGGTGCAGAGCGGGTTCCGACAGATAGGTGATATGCGCACCCATGCGCGCCACGGAGAGGCCTTTGGACGGACGCGTGCCTTCTTCGAGATAGCGCCCGCCGCGCCAGTCAGGATCGGCCATCACCGCCTGGCGGCCGACTTCGTGGAAAGCGATGTTCTGGGCCGAGTGCTTGGCGGAGGTCGCAAGCGGCAGCGCCGAGAAGACGCGTGCGGGATAGCTCGCTGCCCATTCCAGCACCTGCATGCCGCCCATCGAGCCGCCGGCGACGCAGAACAGCGACTCGATGCCGAGCGCATCGACCAGATGCGCCTGTGCCCGCACCATGTCGCGGATCGTCACCATCGGGAAGCCGAGGCCCCAGGGCTTGCCGGTGTCCGGGTTGGTCGAGGCCGGCCCCGTCGTGCCGGTGCAGCCGCCGACGACATTGGCGCAGATCACGAAGAAGCGGTCGGTGTCGATCGGTTTGCCGGGGCCGATCATCGCCGCCCACCAGCCGCCCTTGCCGGTGATCGGGTTGCGGCTGGCGACATGCTGGTCGCCGGTCAGGGCATGACAGACGAGGACGGCATTCGACCGGGCCGCATTGAGTTCGCCATAGGTCTGGTAGGCGATCTGCCAGCTGTCGAGCGCCACGCCGCAATCCATCACCAGCGGCGTGGCTGCGTCGAACCGGACGACCGGGCTCGAGGGATCGTTCGCTTCCTTCAGCGGGTCTGCAAGGCTCAGGATTTCGTCGCGCATCGTCGTCCGCTTTGACAGGCTGATTTGTCTTGCCGGTCGRCTCGTTCGAAAGATCGAACTTACCGATGGCGTGCCGCAGGCGCGCTGTCAACGCGGCCCCGCGCGAAGCTGGCTTTGCTAAGCGCGGGCTTGAGGTCTAAGAGACGCGCGTCCGTCGCCTCACGCGCCAAGATCACGCCATGACCGAAATCGCTCCGACCACCCTTGCCGATCTGCGCGGTGAGATCGACCGCATCGACAGCGAGATGCACGCGCTCTTGATGGAGCGCTCGCAGATCATCGAAACGCTGATCGCCGTGAAGAAGACGCAGGTGTCGGGTTCGGCATTCCGGCCCGGCCGCGAGGCCGACATGATGAAGCGGCTGGCGCTGCGTCATAAGGGCCTGCTGCCACTCGACACCGTCGAGGGCATCTGGCGCATCATCATCGCGACCTTCACCTATGTTCAGGCGAATTACGCCGTCCATGCCGATGTCTCGGGCGGCGACGCGGCGATGCGCGATTCCGCGCGGTTCCATTTCGGCTTCACCGTGCCCTTCGTTACCCACGAGCATGCGCGTGCGGTGATCGCTGCCGTTGCCGAATCCGCTGGGGATCTCGGCATCTTCCGCATGGACCTCGGCGCCAGCGCCGGTGTCTGGTGGCGCGATCTCATCGGCCCGGAGCGGCCGAAGATCATCGCGCGCCTGCCCTTCATCGAGCGGCCTGACCATCCCGCGGGCACACCGGTCTACTGCATCGCCAAGCCGCTTGCGGATGCGGCCGTGCGCGAGATCGTGCTTTATGCCGCCAGGGTTGAACGCTGGTCGGAGACGCTGCGTGCAGGTCTCGCCCAGCATCTCGCCGAGGTCTCCGCCAGCGCCGCCGACGGTTCGCATCTTTCGCTGCTGGTCGCTGCTTCGGGAGAAGTCGAGCAGAGCGCGATCCGTGCCGCGCTCGAACCTGCGGGCCTCAGCGAGTTCGCCGAAATCGGCAGCCACGCCGCCCGTTTTGCCGTCAAGCCAGTCCGCTGATCTCCATCTCATTCCCCTGACAAGGTCCACAAGCCATGGCCACGCCTGCTTCCCGCCCTGTTCCGCGTCCCGGTGTCCTCGATATCGAGGCCTATGTGCCCGGCAAGTCCACGGCTCCGGCGGGGGTGAAGCTGCATAAGCTTTCCTCGAACGAGACCCCGCTCGGCCCGAGCCCGAAGGCAATCGCCGCCTTTGACAGCCTCAAGGGCAAGCTCGAGCTCTATCCGGACGGCTCGGCCACCAAGCTGCGTGAGGCGATCGCGTCGCGCTACGGCCTCGACCCCGCACGCCTCGTGTGCGGCTCGGGATCCGACGAATTGCTGCAACTCGTCACCAAGACCTATCTCGGCGACGATGACGAGGGCATCTTCACCGAGCACGGATTCCTCGTTTACCGCATCGCCATCCTGGCGGCCGGCGGCAAGCCCGTGGTCGTGCCCGAGGCCAATCTCACCGCCGATGTCGACGCGATCCTGAAGGCGGTGACGCCACGGACGAAGATCGTCTTCCTCGCCAATCCCAACAACCCGACCGGCACCTATCTGCCCTTCGAGGAGGTCAAGCGCCTGCATGCCGGCCTGCCCTCCGATGTGCTGCTGGTGCTCGACGCCGCCTATGCCGAATATGTCCGTCGCAACGACTATGCGTCGGGGCTCGAACTGGTGGCGACCAACGAGAACGTCGTGATGGCGCGCACCTTCTCAAAGATCTACGGCCTCGCCAATCTGCGCCTCGGCTGGCTCTACGGGCCTGCCCATGTCATCGATGCGCTCAACCGCGTCCGCGGCCCGTTCAACGTCAACGGCGCGGCGATCGAGGCCGGCACCGCTGCGATCGCCGACGAAGCCCATGTCGCGGCCGCGCTCCAGCAC
>NZ_JBFTRC010000008.1:0-79729 GCF_056399325.1 Allobosea sp. 01N443 | reverse complement strand
TTTCGGCATAGCGCTCCTGCAGGGCGATGTAGAGCAGGACGCCGGTGCGCCCACGCGTGCGGGTAAGGCCGCGTGCGGTGAACTCGCGCAGCGCAACGTCATGGGCCCGCCGGCGCTTGATGAAGCCAGGCACGAATCGCCCACCGCGCCCATACCAGAGCAGCGTCACCATCAAAGTCGCAGCGCAGACGAGTTGGATCAGGAAGATTCGCGGAGCGCTGGTTGCCGTCAGCATCAGCAACGGCCAGGGCACGAACAGCGCCAGCACCAGTGCCATCACCAAAGGCACGGTGCGGTAGCTGCTTGCAGCGCGGTCGATCACCACGACGATCTCGCCGGAGGTCAGGCTTTCCGCCTGCCGCACCGCTTCCGCGATCGCCTCCTGGTCTTGCGTATCCATCACCAACTCCCAGAAGCACCGCCGCCGCCGGACGAGCCCCCGCCGCCTGAAAAGCCGCCGCCCGAACCCGAACCCCAGCCGCCGCCACCGCCCCAGCCGGAACCGGAACCCGTCCCCCAGCCGGAGCTGGTCGGCGGCAGCGTCACCCAGCGGCCATCGCGCATCCGGTGTCCGCGCCCGCCGCCTTGCTGGTTCAGCCCACGCAGGATGCTGACCACGACGATGAAGATGAAGAACATCACCAGGATGACGGCAACATCCTCCCCAAAGCTGCTCTCGTCACTGCGGACGGTCGCGCGGCGCTGCCATTCCTCGGCATCTCCAGCCAGAATGCTTAGGATCGCGTCGACGCCGCCCTCGATGCCGCCGGCAAAATCACCCGTCTTGAATTTCGGTGCCACCGCGGTGGTGATGATGACCTTCGAGAGCGCGTCCGTGAGCGCGCCCTCCAGCCCATAACCGACCTCGATGCGGACCTTGCGCTCGTTCGGCGCGACGAGCAGCAGCACGCCGTTATTCCTGGCCTTCTCGCCGAGCTGCCAGTGCCGGAACAGGCGATTGCTGAAATCTTCGACGGCGTAGCCTTGGAGCGACGGCACGGTCGCAACCACGACCTGATCGCTGGTCTTGGCCTCATGGGCCTGCAGCTTCTGCTCGATGCGGCTGCGCGCCGCGGCATCGAGCAGATTGGCGTTGTCGACGATGCGGCCGGTCAGGGCAGGAAAATTGGGATCGGCCGCAAKCGCGAAGCCGGCCCAGAGCAGGACAAGCAACAGGGAGAGATAACGGAGAACCCCTCTCCCTTCTGGAAGAGGGGCTACCCGACCTGTTCGGTGAGCGAGCCGGGGCACCCCGGGGCCCGCTTAGAACTTCACCTCTGGCGGCTTCTCCGCGCCCGCCGCCGCGGAGAAGGTTTCCATCGCCTTGGCGCCCCAGAACAGCCGCGCCCAGATCACGCCGGGGAAGGTGCGGATCTCGGTGTTGAAGCTCTGCACCGCCTGGATGTAGTCGCGCCGGGCTACCGCAACACGGTTCTCGGTGCCTTCGAGCTGCGACTGCAGGGCGAGAAAGTTCTGGTTCGACTTGAGCTCAGGATAGCGCTCGACCGTGACCAGGAGCCGTCCCAGAGCGCCCGTCAGGGCATTCTGCGCATCCTGATACTCCTTGAACTTCGCGGGATCTGTGATGGTCGACGCGTCGACCTTGACCTGCGTCGCCTTGGCGCGCGCCTCGATCACCTGGGTCAGCACCTCGCGCTCCTGCGAGGCATAGCCCTTCACGGTCTCGACCAGATTGGGGATCAGGTCGGCGCGGCGTTGATACTGGTTCTGGACCTCGCTCCAGGCCGCTTTGGCCCTCTCCTCGAGTGTCGGCACATTGTTGATACCGCAGCCCGCGAGCATAAGGCCGAAGAGGGTGACGGCCGCAAGCGCAAGGCTGCGGCGACGAACGGTGGAGAGCGCGAACGACATGTCGATGCCCCTTTTGGCAATGATCGAGCGATCGATTCGGAGCTTAGCGCTCCGCTCGAGCGGGTGAAAGGCAGCTCGTACAATCACCCGTTGCGTTATCCGGGCCTTGCACCGCAGCCCTTCCACTGCTGGGATGGGCGTCAGCCTGCAGCGGGAGATCGCCAGAATGAACCTCTCCTTCTCCACATCACGCTCCGCCGGACGATCAACCCTCCTTGCGCTGGCCGCAGCCAGTGCCCTTTGGGCGGGAGGAGCGGCCTCACAGCCCCTTGCACCCGCGCCCGAAGCTGCGACCGGCCGCATCGCCAAAGCCGTCGGCACCGCGCAGCGCTACATGGCGGCGGCCGCCAATCCGCTCGCTGCCAGCGCCGGCCGCGAGATCCTGCGCGCCGGCGGCAGCGCCACCGACGCTGCGATCGCGATCCAGCTCGTTCTCAATCTGGTCGAGCCGCAGAGCTCGGGCATCGGTGGCGGTGCCTTCTTCGTGCACTGGGACGAGGCCGGACGAGCACTCGTCACGCTGGACGGCCGCGAGCGGGCTCCCCAGGCAGCCAGGCCCGACCGCTTCATCGGCGCCGACGGCAAGCCGATGAAGTTCATCGACGCCGTCGTCGGCGGACGATCGGTCGGCGTGCCCGGCACGGTCAAGCTGCTGGAGGAGGCGCACAAGCGCTGGGGCAGACTGCCCTGGGCCACCGTCATGGCCCCCGCGATCAAGCTGGCGGAAGAGGGCTTCACCATCTCTCCGCGCCTCAACGGCCTGCTTTCCGGTGAGACAAATCTCGCAAAGGACCCGCGCGCCTTCGCCTATTTCTACGAGCCGGACGGCAAGGCCAAGGCGGTCGGCACGGTCCTGAAGAATCCGCCCTTCGCCGCAACACTTCGTGCCATCGCCGAGAGAGGGTCCGACGCCTTCTACTCCGGGCCGATCGCCGAGGACATCGTCTCGACCGTGACCGGTCACAAGACCAACCCCGGCGATATGACGCTGGCCGATCTGCAAGCCTACAAGGTCGAAGAGCGAGAGGCCGTCTGCGGCTCCTATCGGGTCTGGCGGATTTGCGGCATGGGGCCGCCGAGCTCCGGCGCGATCGCCGTCCAGCAGATGCTCGGCATCCTCGAAACCCAGAACATGGCCCGGCTCGGCCCTTCTGCCGAAAGTGCACACTGGTTCAGCGAGGCAGGTCGCCTCGCCTTCGCCGATCGCGCGCTCTTCCTCGCCGACCCGGCCTTCGTCAGCGTGCCCGTCAGCGGCTTGATCGACCGCGATTACATCCGCTCGCGCGCCGGGCTCGTCAGTCCCGACAAGTCGATGGGCCGCGCCAAAGCCGGCGATCCTCCCAACAAGCGGGCTCAGCTCTTTGCCCCCTCGGACGGCATCGAGAACGGCACGAGCCATATCTCGGTGATCGATGCCGACGGCAATGCGGTCTCAATGACTACGACGATCGAGGATGGCTTCGGCTCGCGGCAGATGACCAAGGGCGGCTTTCTGCTCAACAATGAGCTGACCGATTTCAATTTCGCTCCGGAGGAGGAGGGCAAGCCCGTCGCCAACCGCGTCGAGGGCGGGAAGCGCCCGCGTTCGTCGATGGCGCCGACCCTGGTGTTCGATGCCTTTGGCCGCCTCTACGCCGTGGTCGGCTCCCCCGGCGGCAGCCAGATCATTGGCTTTGTCGGTAAGACGCTGGTCGCCCTGCTGGATTGGAAGATGGATCCGCAAGCCGCCGTCGACTTCGCCAATTTCGGCAGCCGCAATGGCCCCACCGAGCTTGAAAAGGGCACTGAGGCCGAGGCCTGGAAGACAGCGCTCGAGGCCAAGGGCCATGAGGTCAGGCTGCTGGAAATGACCTCCGGCATCCAGGCGATCGTCAAGACCCCTGAAGGCTTTGTCGGGGGAGCCGATGGCCGGCGCGAGGGCGTGGCGATCGGCGACTAAAGCATCGGCCCGAAAAGTGGATTGCGGTTTTCGGAAAAGCCGATGCAAACACAGAAGGTTAGATCATCGGACCGGATACGATATCCGGTCTGATGATGTAGCGGGTCCGGCACATCCGGGCGAATTCCGGGCCTCATCGGCTTCGGAGTGTCTCGGGTCGGCGCTGCGCCCGAGACACACAGCAGGCGCTAAGCCTGCCCGAGCGGCGGGCGCTCCCCACCCGCGCCGCGTCCCGCGATCAGCCAGTAGACGAAGCCGGTCGCGGCCCCGACCAGGAACAGCGCTGCGATGATCTGTGTCTCGCTCGCCGTCGGTGCGCGTGAAAGCCGCAGCATGGCGAGCGGCAGCAGCGCCGCGAGCATGCCTGTCAGCACGCTCTGGATGAGCCCGCTGCGGATGCGGAAGAGCTCGGAGCCGATAGCRACGAGCACGGCCGGCGCGACCATGATTGCAAAGCCCAGCCGGCCGAGCAGTGTGAAGGCAGCTTCCGCCGTGGGGCCGGGATCGAAGCCGCTCTCGGCCTGGGCGAAGAGCGCTGTGAGCAGGCGCTCGAAGCCGCCGCCGATCAGCAGGGCGATGTCAGGCGAAACCACGCTGGCGATGAGCAGGGCAAACATCCCCGATCCCATCGCAACGAGCAACGCGAATGGAATCAACAGCAGCCAACGCAGCATATGTCAGCCCGCCAGCGCCGCAGCTTCGGCCTCGCTCTGCTCCAGCATCAGCCGGGCACGCGCCGAGAGCTTTTCAGTCTCGCTCTTGAGCTGGCCGCAGGCGGCGAGGATGTCGCGCCCGCGTGGCGTACGCACCGGCGAGGCATAGCCTGCGCGGTAGACGATCTCGGAGAAGCGCTCGATCCGGTCCCAGTCAGAGCATTCATAGCGCGTGCCGGGCCAGGGATTGAACGGGATCAGGTTGATCTTGGCCGGAATGCCCTTGAGCAGCCTGACGAGCTCGCGCGCCTCGGCATCGCTGTCGTTGACGCCCTTCAGCATCACGTATTCGAAGGTGATGCGCTTGGCGTTCGACAGGCCGGGATAGTTGCGGCAAGCTTCGAGCAGGTCGCGGATCGGATACTTCTTGTTCAGCGGCACCAGTTCATTGCGCAGGTCGTCGCGCACGGCATGCAGCGAGATCGCCAGCATCGTGCCCATCTCCGCGCCGAGCGCTTCGATCTGCGGCACCACGCCGGAGGTCGAAACCGTGATGCGGCGACGGCCGAGTGATAAGCCCTCATTGTCCGAGATCACGTCGATCGCATCGCGGACGCCGTCGAAATTGTAGAGCGGCTCGCCCATGCCCATGAAGACGATGTTCGAGACGAAGCGGCCACCATCATTCGGCACGAAGGCACCCTCGGGCGGGGTGCGCCCGGGGAAGTCGCCGAGACGATCGCGCGCCACCATCAGCTGCGCCACGATCTCCTCGGTGGTGAGGTTGCGCACCAGGCGCTGCGTACCGGTGTGGCAGAAGGTGCAGCTGAGCGTGCAGCCGACCTGGCTCGAGACACAGAGCGTGCCGCGGTCGACCTCGGGGATATAGACGCATTCGATCTCGGCACCGCGATCGCGTGCACCGACCGGAGGCATCCGCAGCAGCCATTTGCGTGTGCCGTCGCTCGAGACCTGCTCGGCTGTAACCTCCGGCAGATCGAGCGTGAAGCGCTCGGCCAGCGCAGCGCGCAAGACCTTGCTGATCGTCGTCATCGCGGAGAAATCGCGGACGCCGTAATGATAGATCCAGTTCCAGAGCTGGCCGACGCGCATGCGTCGCTCCCTCTCGGAAACGCCGATTTCAGCCAGCGCATCGGACAGGCCGGCGCGTGTGCGCCCGACCAGCGAGGCAGGTCGCAAAACGGGTTCGGCCGCCGGAGCGGGGGAAGCAGGGACGGACAGGGACATCGGAACTCGGGCTCAAGCGGGCATCATGCGCCCGCGCTCAGCGGGCTCATATCATAATCCGCATAAAGCGCGAAATCGGCGGAAATGCGCCGCCTGCCCGCGCTACTTGCAGGCGTCTTCGGCGCGCTTGACGATCTGGTTGAGGCCGGCGAGCGAATATTTGTCGCTGGTCGGATTGCCGCGTTTCGACATGCCCTTGACCTCGAGGCTCGCGCCCTTGCGCAGCGCGTCGAGCATGCGGCCTTCCTCAGCCGGGTTCTTGAGCCACATGTTCTGGCCCTTTGCGACCAGCGCGAAGCGCTCATTGCCGATGATCGCCTGATGCTCGACATCTTCCTTGAGGTCGAAATTCATCACCAGGCTGATCTCGTTGCGCACCCCTTCGGTGGGGCGGCTGGAGACGAAGAGCATGCCTTCGACATCCTTGAGATTGGCGGGAATGCGGGTTTCCGCCTTGGAAAGCGCGTAGCAGACCTTGGATCGCCCCTGCTGCGACGAGAAAGCCTGCCACTTTCCGGCCGTCTCGAGCAGCATCGCCTGGGCCTGGCCCGAAGCCGCAGCGCGTTGGGCCGGAGCAGGCGCTCGCTGCGCCTGGGCCGGGGAAATCAGAAACGGCAAAGCCAGCGCGACCAGCGCCGAAGCCAGTTTCGCATGCCGGGTGGCGGTGACGCCGGTTCGGAAGTAGTTGAGAATCATCGACCGCCATCAATCAGCAGAAATGTTAACAGCATCTCTATTTCCGAAGCATTTTGCGCGGAATCTCAAGAATGCCTGAACCATAGGATGTCACGATCCTGGCGAAAATGCGAATATGACGCTGCCGCGAACAAGGTTCCGTCCGCACCGGGGCCGTGGCACAATCCGCCGGGAAACAGGCGGTGACCAGCGTTGTCCGGATGGTATCGCGGGCACAAGCCAGGCTGAGGACGGTGCGACGAGATGAAAGCACTGCTTTGCGAGACCCACGGGCCGGCAGAAAACCTGGTGATCCGTGAACTGCCCGATCCGAAGCCGGGCCCAGGCGAGGTCGTCATCACCGTCAAGGCGGCGGCGCTGAACTTCTTCGACACGCTGATCATCCAGAATCGCTACCAGACCAAGCCGCCCCTGCCCTTCTCGCCAGCAGGCGAATGCGCGGGCATCATCAGCGCGATCGGCCGCGATGTCGAAGGCTGGCGCATCGGCGAGCGTGTCGCCGTATGGCTCGGGCATGGTGGAGCGCGTGAAAAGGTCGCGGTCTCCTCTCGGGCGATCGTACGCGTGCCGGATACCCTTGATGACGCGCAGGCCGCCGGGCTTTTCGTGACCTATGGCACCGCGATGCACGGTCTCATCCAGCGCGCCGGGCTCAAGGCCGGCGAAACACTGGCCATTCTCGGCGCAGGCGGCGGCGCCGGCCTGGCCGCCGTCGAGATCGGCGCCTTGCTCGGCGGCCATGTCATCGCCTGCGCCTCATCGCCGGAGAAGCTGGCGCTGGCACGTGAACATGGCGCCCAGGAGGAGATCGACTACAGCATCGAGGATGTGAAGGCGGGCCTGCGCCGCCTGACGGAGAATCGTGGCGTCGACGTGCTCTACGACACGGTTGGCGGCGATCTCGCCGAGCCGGCATTGCGCGCCATGGCCTGGGAGGGGCGCTACCTCGTTGTTGGCTTTGCCGGCGGCGCGATCCCGAAGATTCCACTCAACCTGCTGCTCCTCAGGAGCTGCGACCTGCGCGGCGTGTTCTGGGGTGAGTTCGTCGCGCGCGAACCGGCGGCGCATCGCCGCAACATGGAACGACTGCTGGAATGGGCCGCAGCCGGGCGCATCAGCGCCCATGTCCACGCCACCTTCCCGCTCGAACGCGCTGCGGAAGCGTTTGCGATGATCGGGGATCGCAAGGCGCAGGGCAAAATCGTCCTGACGCCCTGAACGGGGCTCAAAGCCCCGCCAGCGTGTCCTGCGCCTTCTGGCGATGCTCCGGCGTGATCGACCCCGCGACCGCGGCGATCGCAGCCGCCATCACGGCCGCATCGTCGCTAAAGCCAAGGATCGGCATGATGTCGGGAATCGCATCGATCGGCAGCACGAAATAGCCGAGCGCGGCCAGCAATGTCAGCCGGACACGCCGGGGCGTCGCCGGATCGCGGGTGCAGAAATAGGCTGCCAGCAGATCCTCGGCAAAGGGGATGCGCTTGGCGACCCGCTTGAGAAGGCTCATCAGATCGGCGCCGAAACGCGCTTCGTCGCGCAGGCTCCGCCGGATCGCCGCCATCTCTTCGGCGCTGAAACKCGAACTGAAACCCTCGCTCATTCCTCACTCCGTGGAAGGACCTGAAAACCCCGGCCCAGTGCGGAATACACATTTCCCACGCCGAAAATGTGGCCCCGGACGCAAGGCTGCACAAGGGTTGCGCCAAGAATCGTCCTTGGAGCGGCCGATGGCGCGGATTAAGGCTGGTCCAGCCATTTTTGCGAACAGGGACCTGACATGAAGCTCGATTCGTCCATCGCGGCCGTCGTCACCGGCGGCGCGTCCGGCCTCGGCGAAGGCACCGCACGCATGCTCGCCTCCCAGGGCGCGAAGGTCGCCATCTTCGACATGAATGCCGAGCGCGGCAAACAGGTGGCGAGCGAAATCGGCGGCATCTTTGCCCTTTGCGATGTCTCGAACGATGCCTCGGTCGACGAAGCCCTGCTCACGGCTCGTCAGGCGCATGGCATCGAGCGCATCCTGGTGAATTGCGCCGGAATCGCCCCGGGCCGCCGTGTCGTCTCGAAGAAGCGGGAGACCGGCGAACTCGTGGCCCACGACCTCGCGACCTTCGAGAAGACGCTCGCCGTCAATCTCGCCGGCACTTTCCGCATGATCGCACGCTCGGCGCTCGCACTCGCCGCGGAGCCACCGGTCACGCCCGATGGCGGGCGCGGAGTCTTCATCTGCACGGCTTCGGTCGCGGCCGAGGATGGCCAGATCGGCCAGGCGGCCTATTCCGCCTCGAAGGGCGGCATTGTCGGCATGACCCTGCCGATCGCGCGTGACCTCGCCCAGCTTGGCATCCGCGTCATGACGATCATGCCCGGCCTGTTCGAGACTCCGATGTTCGCGTCGGTACCGGACGACTATCGCCAGGCGCTGGAAGCCTCGATCCCGCATCCCTCGCGCCTCGGCCGCCCCGCCGAATATGCCGCGCTGGTCAGGAGCATCGTCGAGAACGACATGCTGAACGGCACGGCAATCCGCCTCGATGGCGCGATCCGGCTGGCACCGAAATAGCGCGCTGCGTCAAATAATCCTGAAGACCTTGCACCCGTCTTGTCGCGGTAGAGGTCCCACCGCATCGCGTCGCCGCCTCGTGCTTACGCCCGAGGCTCAAGGGAGCGCGGCGCAGAACATGGCGCCAGCCTCTTCATCGCTGGCGGACGAGGCCACAACGCAGCGGGCAGCCGTGCCGCCCCTTGCAGGGACGCCCTATTTTCCGGGCGTCGCTGGCGGCTTGATCTCATGCTTCAGGATCAGCGGCGTCTGAGCCAGGGCAAAGGCCATGGTCAGCGGCATCACGCCCCAGACCTTGAAGGCGACCCAGAAATCCTGCGTCTGCGTACGCCAGACGATCTCGTTCAACGCGGCAAGGACGAAGAAGAACAGGCCCCAGCGGAAGGTGAGCTTGCGCCAGCCCTCCTCGTCGAGCTGCAGGACAGTTTCGAGCACCAGCGCCAGCAGCGAACGCCCGAAGAACAGTCCGCCAAGCAGGATGCAGCCGAACAGCGTGTTGACGATGGTCGGCTTCACCTTGATGAAGAAGGCATCGTCGAGCGCCAGCGTCAGCCCACCAAAGACCGTCACCACGACCGCGTTTACGATCGCCATGCGCGGCAGATGGTGGAGCAACACACGCGACAGGGCGAGCGAGACAAGCGACGCCACGATGAAGATGCCGGTCGCAACAAAGATGCGCCGGTCTTCGGCGACGCCGAACAGGCGGTCGCCATAGGAGTTGGCGAAAAAGAAGATGGCCAGCGGCCCGAACTCGAGGCCGAGCTTGAGCAGCGGGTTAACGCCCTTGTCCTTAGTCGTCCCGGCCAGACTCTCGCTCACGCGGCTTCTCCCAATCCAGCAACCGCTCGTGCAAAATCACGTGCGGAGAATGGTTCCAGATCCTCGACACTCTCGCCGACGCCGATGAAATGCACCGGCAAGCCAAACTGGGCGGCGAGCGCCACGAGGATGCCGCCACGCGCCGTGCCGTCGAGCTTCGTCATCACCAGCCCGGTCACGCCAGCCGTCTCGCGAAAGGCCTCGACCTGCGARATCGCATTCTGGCCCACCGTCGCGTCGAGCACCAGCAAGGCTGCATGCGGCGCCTCCGCGTCGAGCTTGCGGATCACCCGCACCACTTTGGCGAGCTCGTCCATCAACCCTGCCTTGTTCTGCAGCCGGCCGGCCGTGTCCACGAGAAGGATATCGACCCCGTTGGCCCTGGCTTTCTGCAGCGCCTCAAAGGCCAAACCCGACGCATCCGCACCCTGCTGACCAAATACAACCTCCGCACCCGTGCGCTCGCCCCAGACCTTGAGCTGCTCGATCGCAGCTGCGCGGAACGTATCGCCCGCAGCGAGCATCACCGACTTGCCTTCGGCACGGAATTTCGCAGCCAGCTTGCCGATCGTCGTCGTCTTGCCGGAGCCATTAACCCCGACCATCAGGATCACGAACGGCTTTTTCGTGGCATCGATCGTCAAGGGGTGCGCCACCGGCGTCAGAATGCTCTCGACCTCGCGCGCCAGGATGGCCTTCACCTCCTCCGGCTCGATCTGCTTGTCATAGCGTCCCTCGCCCACCGCCTTGGCGACGCGCGCCGAGGTGGCGAGGCCAAGATCGGCCTGGATCAGGATGTCTTCGAGATCCTCCAGCGTCGCGGCATTGAGCTTGCGCTTGGTGAAGAGCTCCGTGATGCCGGTGGTCAGCGCCGAGGAGGTACGGGAGAGCCCGTCCGCCAGCCTGCGCCACCAGCTGCGCTTCGGCTGCGGCGCCGGGCTCGGCTCCGCGGGCTGTCCGGATGCCATGGGCGAAACCGGCGCGGGCTCCGGTTCGGCTTCAACCTCCGGCGTCGCGATCGGCAAGGGCGCAGCCTCGCCGATCAGCAGATCGGGGGCGATTGGGGCATCGGGTACAGCGTCAGGAGCCGGCTCGGCTGCGGCATCCGGCAAATCCGGGGAGGGCTCGGCTGCGCTCTCAGGAGCGGGCTTGGACTGTTCCTGCTCCAGCCCGAACAGCCTCGAAAAGAAGCCGCGCTTTTTCGGTTCGCTCTCGCTCATCACTCGTCCCGTCATCCTGCAGGCCAGGCGCCCGAGTTGCGCCACACCGCTGGTTTGGATAGCGCAATGCCATGAGCAGACCGGATCAACCAGCAATTTCGCGCGAGACCCCAGAAGCCGCCCTGCCGGTGCCACTGCTCTATCGCGACGCGATGATGCTGGTGATCGACAAGCCCGCCGGCCTGCCCTCGCATCGCGGCCCGCAGGCAAAGCGCCGCGTCATTCCCGTGCTGACCGATTATCTCGACGCCCTGCGCTTTGGTCTGCCGCGACGGCCAGAAGCCGCCCACCGGCTCGACAAGGATACGTCCGGCTGCCTCATCCTCGGCCGCCACCCACGCGCAATGGCCGAGCTCAACCAGCTGTTCCGCGACGGCCGCATCGACAAGACCTATTGGGCTATCGTCGAGGGCGCCCCGCAGGACGACGAAGGCATGATCGATCTGCCCCTCGCCAGGCGCTCTCCCGAACGCGGCTGGTGGATGAAGGTCGACCCGGAGGGATTGCCTTCACAAACCCGTTATCGGGTGCTGGGTCGCGCGGAGGGTTTGACATGGCTCGAACTCGAGCCGCTCACCGGCCGCACGCATCAATTGCGGGTGCATTGCGCGGCCTCCGGCTGGCCGATGCTGGGCGACGAAGTCTACGGCTCGGCGCCGCGGGACGGCGGACCTGGACTCCAGCTCCATGCCCGCGCTGTCAGCGTTCCGCTCTATCGCAAGCGCGAGCCGGTCAGAGTCGAGGCGCCCCCGCCTTCGCACATGCTGGAGGCGCTTGGGCGCTGCGGCTGGAGCAAATCTTTCGGGAATCCTAACGCCGCTGTCGAACAGGGCGAGCCGTCATCAACCCTTCGCTAATTTGAGCTTGCTATCGCTAGGGAACAGCAACCGGAGCGTGCATTGATGCCGGAGACAGCGACCTTGAGCAGCAGAGCCAGCCCCGGTGGGCTCATGACGCTCGAAGCTGCACGCCAATCCGCGCGTGAGGCCGCCCCGGATGCACTACTGGCGACATTGCTCTCCTGGGTCGAAGACTATCTGATGAGAGGTCATGCCGATCTCGGCAGGACCGGCGCCGTCTGCCCCTTCACACGCCAGGCGGCCCGGCTCGATACGGTCCGCCTCGGCATTTCCAATCAACGCGCCACGGATGAGGATGCGGCCTTCGCCCTGGTTCGGAGCGGCTTCGGTGCGCTCGACGCCATCCCCTGCAAGGCCGGCATGCAGCACTTCCGCACGGTGATCATCGGCTTTCCGAAATGCGACAGCCCGGACGGCATCGCCATGCTCAAGCGCGTCCAGGACCGTCACAAATTCTACTCGCTGCGGCGCAACCGCATGATCGGGCTGATGCATGCGACGTCGGAGGCGCCAGGCCTCTGGAATTCGGATTTCCGGCCGCTGCGCGCGCCTCTGCCTGTCATCGCCATCCGCCACATGGTCGAGCATGACGCGCCCTTCGCGGCCAGGCACCCCCTGCTGCTCCTGCCCTATCTCGCCCGCTTCCCGATCACAGGGTCGAGGCGGCTGATCGCGCATCTGCGCGCCGGAGCCCAATGATGAGCAAGCGGCGGGAAGGCTCCGAGATCGGCGGAGTCGTGACGACAGAGGTCATAACCGAGCGCGATGGTTTCCTCGCACTCCAGCCGGAATGGGACGCGTTCTTTGCACGTGCGGCCCTGCCGCATCAGGTCTTCCAGAGCCACGTCTTCCTGAAGCACTGGGCCGCGCATTATCTCGAGGGGCATGGCCGGCTCAGTATCGTCATTGCACGCCGCCACGGTGTCCTTGCGATGATCTGGCCACTCGTCCGGCAGCGCCGCTGCAGCCTCGAGACGCTCCGCTTCATGGGCATCCCGGTCGCACAGTTCGGTGACATCCTCGTCGAGCCCGGCCCCGACCGCGATACTCTGGTGCGGGCAGCATGGCGCGCCGTGCGCGCACTGGGCGCCGATCTGTTCGAGGCGCGCAAACTGCGAGCAGACTCCATTCTCGCCGCCTCCGGCCTGCTCGGTGAAGCGATGCCGATCGAGCAGCTCAACGCCCCCTTTGCCGATCTGGTCTGGCGGGTCGGCACGAACGGCCCGAGCAGCGCCTACCCGGCCCGCGAGCGCTCGAATTACCGTCGGCGCCTGCGCCGGCTCGAGGAACGCGGCACGATCAGCTTCGAGGCGCCGCCGCCCGGTCCCGCCGCCGCAGCCCTCGCCGGCGACGCCGTGGCGTTCAAGCAAGCCTCGCTGCTGCGCCATGGCACCGTCGCGCCGACGATCGACGATCCTCGCTTCGCGGCCTTCTTTCGGGATTTTGCCGGAGATGCGGACGGGGGGAGTTCGCTGCGCGTCTCCGCAATATGCTGCGATGGCGCCCCGGTCGGCATCGACCTCTCGCTTGACTGCAAGGGCCGCAGCTTCGGCCATGTCCTCGCAGCCCATCCCGATTTCGAGCGGGGCGGCGTCGGCAGCATCCTGATTCATCACAGCTTCGCCAGCGCCAGGGCACGCGGCAATGCCGTGTTCGACCTGCTGGCCCCGTCGGATGCCTACAAGCTCGAACACGCCGACGGGCAGACCGGTGTCAGCGACCTCCTGCTGCCGCTCTCCCTCAAGGGGCGGCTCGCCTGCAGCGTCGGTTTCCAACGCTTGCGGCCCGTTCTGAAGAGCGCGGCCAAGCGACTTCCACCCGGTATTGCGCGCCGTGTCGCGATCTGGGGCAGGGCTGGCTGATCAGCCGGCCATGGCGTCCATGGCGCGGGCGAGCTTGACGTCGAGCTCGGTCAGCCCGCCGGCATCATGCGTAGCCAACGTCACCTCGACCGTCTTGTAGACATTCGACCATTCCGGATGATGGTCCATCCTTTCGGCCAGGAGCGCGACGCGGCTCATCCAGCCGAAGGCCTCATTGAAATCATGGAAGATGAAGCGCTTGGCGATGGCCTCACGACCCTCGACCAGTTTCCAGCCCACCAGCGTCATGAGCGCTTCGTTGCGAGCTTCGGCACTCAGTCGCTTGCGCATGATCATCTCCGCTGGAAATCGCTTCGCGGCAGCCGGTTGGGGTAGGATGGGCCAAGCGGATAGGCGGCCTCAAGCACATAAGGCCCGCCGCCGATCGAATCCCGCGATGACATCAGGGTGAAGCGCCGGGCCGTGAAGGCGATCGGCCGGACGATAGGATGCATCGCCAGATAATGCGCAACCTCGACAGGCGAGGTATCGCGCAGCCGGGCAAGCGTGACATGCGGCACGAATTTGCGCCCTTCCGCCGGTAATCCGAGGCGGCGCATCAGGCGCTCGATATCGGCCTGGAGCTCGCTGAGCTGGCGACTGGGTTGCACCCGCGCAAACACGGCGCGCGGCTTGTCGCCCCCGAAACTGCCCAATGCGTCGAGTGTCACCTCGAAGGGCTGCGTCTGCAGATCGGCGAGAAAGCTGTCGACATCATGGGCCATGCGGCGGTCGACATCGCCGAGGAAGCGCAAGGTAACGTGATAGTCGGCCGGCTCGATCCAGCGCGCACCAACGAGTCCGCCCCGATGCAGCGTCAGCGTCGAGGCGACCTCGGCGGGTATCTCCAGAGCTGTGAACAGCCTCGGCATGGCGAATCAGTGCCAAGTTTTTGTGACTCTGGCGAGACGAAAAGCGATGGACTGCAGGAAAACCTCTGCAAACCTTCGCAGTCCCGCCCCGCCATGAGCCGCGCTTGCTTCAGGGACAGGGGTTTCCGACCAATTGGTGAATCGCGTCGATCTTTGCTTCGACCTCGGGCGAAAGTGCGACAGCGATCGAACCGATATCGGTCCGCAATTGTTCCATTGTCGTCGCGCCAATGATGTTGGCCGTCACGAATGGGCGCGAATTGACGAAGGCCAGCGCCATTTGCGCCGGATCCAGACCAGCCTCGCGGGCAACCGCGATATAGCGCTTCACCGCGTCTTCCGCGCCGGCAGCCTCGTAGCGCTGGCCGCGATTGAACAGCGTCGAGCGCGCGCCGGCCGGCTTGGCACCGTCCAGATATTTGCCGGTGAGGTAGCCCTGAGCCAGCGGCGAATAGGCCAGCAGGCCGACCTGCTCACGCATCGCGATCTCGGCCAGCCCCGTCTCGAAGGTGCGATTGAGCAGGTTGTAGGCATTCTGGATCGATTGGACCCGAGGCCCCCCGCGCATTTCGGAATCGCGCACGAAGCTCATCGTGCCCCAGGCGCTCTCGTTGGAGAGACCTAGATGACGGATCTTGCCGGCCTTCACGATCTCGCCGAAGGCGTCGAGTTGTTCGGCGATCGACGTCTCGCCATCGGGCGTTTCGAAGGCAGCCTTGCTGAAGCGTGTTGGATTCGAGCCCCACGGCATCGAACGCTCGGGGAAATGCAGCTGGTAGAGGTCGATATAGTCGGTCTGCAGCCGCGTCAGGCTCTTGTCGACCGCCTCGAAGATCTGCTTGCGGTTGATGCGGGTCGGTCCGCGATCGTCCCGGAACCAGTCATTGGCCGAGCGGCCGACGATCTTGGAGGCCAGGATGACCTTGTCGCGGTTCTTCCGCGCCTTGAACCAGCTGCCGATGATCCGCTCCGTCGAGCCCTGCGTCTCCGGCCGCGGCGGAATCGAGTACATTTCTGCCGTATCGAAGAAATTCACGCCCTGCGCGAGAGCGTAGTCCATCTGCTCATGGCCCTCGGCTTCGGTGTTCTGCTGGCCCCAGGTCATGGTTCCAAGGCAAATGACCGAAACCTGGAGGTCGGTGCGCCCAAGACGGCGATATTGCATGGTCAGACAACTCCGGAGATTGCGCGCAGGGGCGCTCATGGGGTGGGAAGCGATTTTCGGGCCGACCGGCATGATGCGAACGCCCTGCTCCGTGGCGGCGCATCGGTCCGGAACGGAAGGGATCAGGATTTCGAGCGGATGGTCTCCAGGAAACGCTCGACCGTCGGCAGAATCCGCTCGACGATGACGCGCACGCCTTCGGCTGTCGGATGCAGCAGATCCGGCTGGTTCAGCGCACGATCGCCCGCAATGCCCTCGAGAAAGAACGGATAGAACACCAGCGCGTGTTTCTCGGCGAGTGCCCTGAACAGCCCGTCGAAACGGCCGGTGTACTCCGCGCCGAGATTGCGCGGCGCATACATCCCGGCCAGCAGCACCGGGATACCGCGCACTTTCAGCCGCGTGATGATGTCCTCGAGCGCTTTTTCCGTCACCGCCGGATCGAAACCGCGCAGCGCGTCATTGGCGCCAAGCTCGACAATCACACCATCGGTCCCGTCGGGCACCGACCAGTCGAGCCGCTCGAGGCCCCCCTGGGCGACATCGCCCGAGACACCGGCATTGGCGATATCGACGGCATGTCCCTTCTGGCGCAAGGCTTGCTCCAGCACCGCCGGAAATGCCGCGCTCGCTGGCAGGCCATAGCCGGCGCTGAGGCTGTCGCCCAGCACGACAAGCTTGAGCGGGCGCGGTGTCTGGGCTTGTGCCATGGCTGAAACYGGAAGGAGCATCAAAAGCGCCAGCCAAAAGGCCGCAGCGCAAAAAGCACGGGCAAATGATTGGACAAGCGCGCGACCGCGCCCATATCGGGCGGCGGGGCGCAACGCGCCGAGACCCCATCCCCATCGCGATGCGATGCGGATGGACGGCGTCGATGGCATTGAAGACAGGATCATGTGGCGATGAGTGATAAGTCAGCCCCGGCGATCGAATTGCGGGATGTCCATCTTAGTCTGGGGCGTGCAGCCKCCCGCGTCCATATCCTGAAGGGCGTTTCTTTGTCACTGGCTGCCGGCGAGGCGACCGGGCTGGTCGGTCCTTCGGGATCAGGCAAATCCACCCTGTTGATGACGATGGCCGGGCTCGAACGACCCGATTCCGGACTGGTGAAGGTAGCGGGCCAGGATCTTGGTCAGCTCGGGGAAGATGGCCTTGCGGTTTTTCGTGGGCGCCAGATCGGCATCGTCTTTCAGTCCTTCCATCTCGTTCCGACCATGACGGCGCGCGAGAATGTCGCTCTGCCACTCGAACTTGCGGGCGCAGACGATGCGTTCGCCCGGGCGGAAGCCGAGCTGCGCAATGTCGGGCTCGGCGATCGCATGGACCATTATCCGGCCCAGCTCTCCGGCGGCGAGCAGCAGCGTGTCGCGATCGCTCGCGCCGTCGCGCCTGATCCGGCCATTCTCGTCGCCGACGAACCGACCGGCAATCTCGACGAGAGCACCGGCCGCTCGATCGTCGATCTGATCTTCGCGCTGCGCCGCGAGCGGGGCGCCACCCTCGTGCTGGTCACGCATGACCTCTCGCTTGCCGCGGCCTGCGACCGGACGGTGCGCCTGCGCGCCGGGCGGATCGAAGCCGATGCCGATCTCGCCGTCGCCTGAGCCCTCGCCATGCACGCTCCGGTCAAGCCCACCGCTGCCACCCCTCCCCGCTCCCCTTTTGGCCCGGCACTCGCCCTGCGGCTCGCCTGGCGCGATCTGCGTGGTGGCCTGCGCGGTTTCGGCGTCTTCATCGCCTGTCTCGCTCTCGGCGTCATGGCCATCGCAGCCGTCGGCTCGGCGTCGCGCGGCCTGACGGAAGGATTGCATCGCGAAGGGCGACGCATTCTCGGCGGTGACGTCGCCTTCAGCCTGATCCATCGCGAGGCCACCGCCGTCGAGCGGAGCTTTCTCGAAGGACGTGGCGCCCTCTCGACCATCGCCACGATGCGCGGCATGGCCAATGCGGGCGACAAGGGCGCGGCCCTGATCGAGCTCAAGGCGGTGGATTCCGCCTATCCGAGCATCGGCGAGGTCGTCAGCGAGCCGGCTGGCCCGCTTTCCGATCTGCTGTCCCAGAGCAATGGCAGCTTTGGCGCCATTGCCGATCCCGTGCTGCTTGGTCGCCTCGACCTGAAGGTCGGCGACACGATCTCGGTCGGCAGCGCGCGCGTGCAATTGCGCGCCAGCCTCGTCTCAGAGCCGGACAAGATCGCGTCGGGCGTCGGCTTCGGTCCTCGTCTTCTGGTGTCCCAGGACGCATTGCGTGCCACCGGATTGCTCCAGCCGGGCAGCCTGGTGCGCTGGACCTATCGCGTCTCGCTGCCCCCCACGGCGTCCGATGATGCTGCCCTCGAGCGCCTCACCGCCGATGCCGGTCACCAACAGCCGGACGCTGGTTGGGAAATCCGCTCGCGCGCCAATGCCGCGCCGAGCTTTCAGCGCAATCTCGAGCGTTTCACGCAGTTCCTGACCTTGGTCGGACTGACCGCCCTGCTGGTTGGCGGTGTCGGCGTCGCCAATGCGGTGCGCCGCTTCGTCGAGGCCAAGAAGCTCGATTTCGCGACCTTGAAGGCGATCGGCGCAACCGGCGGGCATGTCGTCGCGATCCATCTGACCGAGGTCATGATCGTTGCGGCGCTTGGCATCGCGATCGGTCTTCTGCTGGGCGCCGCCGCGCCCTTCGCGCTCGGCTATGCGCTTCGCGACCTGCTGCCCCTGCCCTTCGAGCCRACATTGGCGCCAGGAGAGCTGGTGATCGCGGCGCTCTATGGCCTGCTGACCGCGCTGGTCTTTGCGATATTGCCGCTCGGCCGGGCGCATGACGTGCCAGTCTCGGCCCTGTTCCGCGACCAGATCGAGCCGGATCTGCGCCGGCCCAGGCTGGTCTATCTCGGTGTTTTCCTTGCGGCTCTCATCGGCCTCGTCGGCGTCGCAGTCGCCTTCGCCTATGACCGCCGCATCGCACTGATCTATATCGCCGTGGCCGCCGGCATCTTCCTGCTGCTGCGCCTCGTCGCCTGGAGTCTGATGGCTCTCGCTCGCCGCAGCCCGCGACCGCGGAACCCGGCCCTGCGGATGGCGCTCGCCAATGCCCATCGCCCCGGCGCATTGACGCCGTCGCTCGTGCTCTCGCTGGGCCTCGGAGTCGCCCTGCTCTCGGCGCTCGCCTTCATCGATGTCAGCCTCACCCGGCAGTTGACCCAGTCGCTGCCGGACAAGGCGCCGAGTTTCTTCTTCCTCGATATCCCGAACGGCCAGAGCGCGCGCTTTGACAGCTTCATCGCCGAAACGAGGCCAGGCGCCACGCTCGAACGCGTCCCGATGATGCGCGGCCGCATCACCAGTCTCAACGGCGTGCGTGCCGAGCAGATCAAGGCCTCCGAGCAGGCAGCCTGGGTCCTGGATGGCGATCGCGGCATCACCTATGCGGAAACCATGCCCGAGGGCTCGATCATCACTGCCGGGGAATGGTGGCCGGCAGGCTACCGCGGCGAACCGCTCGTCTCCTTCGATGCGCCGATCGCCGCCGGGCTTGGGCTCAAGGTCGGCGATAGCGTCACCGTGAACGTGCTGGGCCGCAACATCACGGCGCGGATCGCCAATCTGCGCACCATCGAATGGCGCTCGCTCGGCATCAATTTCGTCATGGTGTTCTCGCCCAACACCTTTGCCGGCGCGCCGCACACCAATCTCGCAACTGTCACCTCCGGGACCGACGCGACGGCCGGCGCCGATGCGCAGCTGCTGCGCCGGCTGGCGGTCGAATTCCCATCGGTCACCGCCGTGCGGGTGAAGGACGCGCTCGAAGCGGTCAACACCATCGTCAGCCAGCTCGCGACCGCGATTCGCGGCGCCTCGGGCCTGGCGATCGCCTCCAGCCTGCTGGTCCTGGCAGGCGCTCTCGCGGCCGGGCAGCATGCGCGGCTATACGACGCGATGATCCTGAAGACGCTCGGCGCGACACGTCGCTTCATACTTTCGTCGTACGCCCTCGAATATGCCGGAATAGGTTTTGTCTCCGCCCTGTTCGGCGTTGTCGCCGGCGCATTGGCAGGCTGGGGGGTCGTCACCCAAGTGATGAAGATAGAATTCGTCAGCGATCCAACCGGCGCGATCCTCGCTGCGACTGCCGCGATCATGGTCACCGTCCTGTTCGGATTGTTCGGAACCCTAAAAATACTATCGAAGGCGCCAGCTTCTCATCTGCGGAATTTATGAGAACTGTCGCTCTTGCCTCCGAGATAGACATGGAGCGTTCGCCGCATTGCATCATTCTGGGGCCCGTGATCTATTCAGGCGGCGCTCTTAACCATGGCGGCCTCTTGTAAGGTCGCTCAATCCCCCTCATATTCCGCGTTGTCGCCACGATTTTGGGCGATGGTGGAGATCGCGGAGGCGATGTCCGCCCCGGAATTCTACCTGTGAGGGAAATCGCTCTATGAGCAACTTCGACCGCAATGCTCCAGTCTGGGGTGCCGGCCGCGCACAGCAGACCAGCGCCGTCGAGATGGATCAGGGCCTGCGCTCGTTCATGCTCGGCGTCTACAACAACATGTCGATCGGTCTGGCCATCACCGGCCTTGCCGCCCTCGGCATCAGCATGCTCGCGATCGGCGGCGTCTCGGCGGAAGGCAAGATCACCGCACTTACCCCGCTCGGCCAGGCCCTTTATCTCAGCCCGCTCAAATGGGTTGTGATGCTGGCCCCGCTCGCCTTCATCTTCTTCTTCTCGTTCAAGGCCGAGAGCATGAGCTCCTCGACCGCGCGCACCATGTTCTTCGCCTTCGCGGCGGTGATGGGCGTGTCGATGTCCTCGATCTTCGTCGTCTTCACCGGCGCGTCGGTCACTCAGGTCTTCTTCATCACGGCCGCCGCCTTCGGCGCGCTCAGCCTTGCCGGCTACACCACGAAGAAGTCGCTTTCGGGCATGGGCTCCTTCCTGATCATGGGCCTGATCGGTCTGGTGATCGCCTCGGTGGTCAACATCTTCCTGGCCTCGAGCGCGCTCTCTTTCGCCATCTCGGCGATCGGCGTGCTGGTCTTCGCCGGCCTGACCGCCTGGGATACCCAGCGCCTGAAGGAGATGTATCTCTACTCGGATCTGGACGCCGAATCGGCTGCGAAGCTCTCGGTGAACGGCGCTCTGTCGCTCTACCTGAACTTCATCAACATGTTCCAGATGCTGCTTCAGCTGTTTGGCGATCGTCGCTGATCGATCGTCCGCCTTGCAGATCAAGCGAGCCCCGGCTGCAAAGCCGGGGCTTTTCTTTTGCGTTCCTCGCGGTCCATCTTGATCGGATGGACCCCATCACGATCAGGGACGGTCGCATCGACGACATCCCCGTCATCACCACGATCTATGCCGATGCCGTCTCGAACGGCACCGCCTCCTGGGAGCTTGAACCGCCCTCGACCGGCGAGATGCAGCGGCGCTTCGAGGCGCTCATTGCCGATGGCTATCCCTATCTCGTCGCGACCAGAGGCGAGGATCTGCTCGGTTATGCCTATGCCGGTGCCTATCGCCCGCGCCCGGCCTATCGCAGCACGGTGGAGGACTCGATCTATCTCTCGCGGCAAGCACAGGGCTTCGGTATCGGCCGCGCTCTGCTGAGCGCGCTGATCGCCGCGTGCGAAGTCAGGGGCTTCCGGCAGATGGTCGCGGTCATTGGCGATGGGAACGGCGCCTCGGCCGCCTCGCGACGGCTGCATGAACACGCCGGATTCGCGCTCATCGGGGTCGCCAGGGCCGTCGGCTACAAGCACGGCCGCTGGCTCGACCAGATGCTGATGCAGAAGGAAATCGGCGACGGCAACCGAACCGCGCCGCCCCTCAACTCACCACGCTGAGCTTCTTGTCGACCACCCGCAGGACACGGCTGAGATCCGAGCCGCGCTTCAGGATCAGCCCGGTCGCCGCGACGATCGAGTACGCGCCCTGGCGCTTGGCAAGGGCGGGATCCTTGACGATCCGGTAGAGCGGGACCTCGGAGGTTCGGCGATAAACCGAGAACTGTGCCTTGTCCTTCAGGAAATCGATGGCGTAGTCGCGCCATTCGCCGGCAGCGACCATCCGGCCGTAGAGATTGAGAAGCTCAGAGAGTTCCCGGCGATCAAAAGTAACGGCCGCCGGCTTGGCCGGACCGGGGAAGGCAACCACCGCCCCGGCCCCGTGCGATTGCGGCGTTTCGCTTTCGCTCATAGCGCCTCCCGATCGGCGGTCGGGCAGGGCCCGATCGCACTTCCCGTTGGGCAGGATGATGCGCCCCGGATGCTGCGCTGGCAAGAGATCGAGGCAGGCCGAAAAGAATCACGCCTTCGTCAGCCACGCCGCATTTTCGCCGCGAACGCGCCAAGCGATGGCCAAGTTGCCGGGCTCAACTCTCCTCGTTGCCTCGACGGCCCGGCCTCATTGAGTTCCGGATACGTCAGCCCCCCAGCCCCCCGGGCTTGGTGAGGTCGGGCCTATCGGTTCGAGGCTACCTCAACGGCTGGCGGTTTCCGCTGGCCGTTTTCTTTTGGCGAAAATGCAGGCTCTTCAGCGGTTTTGTCCGTGATACTGGGCATTTGGCCGCATATCGACGGCCGAGGCCATCCTGTTCGACATGTTGAAGAACGAAGCGACCGCACCGACATCCCAGATGTCACGTTCGCCGAATCCCGCCGCCCGCAACGCCTCGCGATCACCTTCCTCGACGAGATAGGGCGTCTCGCTCAGCTTCACCGCAAAATCGAGCATCGAACGATGGCGGGGCGAGAGCGAGGCAGCGCGATAGTTCATGGCCATCAGCTCGCCGAGCACCGGATCCCCCGAGAGCTGACGGACCGCGGCGCCATGTGCCGTCAGGCAGTAATAGCACCGGTTCACGCTCGACACGGCGACGGCGATCATTTCGCGCTCGAGCTTGGAGAGACCCGAAGGGCCGAGCATCAGGTCGTTGTAGAACGCGGCGAAGGCCGTGAGCTTGGCATCGTCATGGGCGTAGGCCAGCAGCACATACGGCACGAAGCCGAGCTTCTCCTGGCATTTGGCGAAATAGGCCCGATTCTCGGGCGACAGTTCGACTTCCGGCAACGCCAGCGCCATCACCCTTGGCGACTCATCCTGCCGAGTCGGAAGCTCTCCGACCTTCGATTTGTCATGCTTGTTCGACATGGTCCGTTTCCTGATGTGTCGGCGGGGTTGAACTTTCGACAGGATCTGCCGCGATGTTCGCACGGGCGCCCTTGTTCGTGTGCATGATGCGACGAAAGTTGAAAGGCGCCGCAGCCTATGTCATCGCTGCGGCAAAATAACTGAGGGTTCTGGGGATGGTTAAACGAGTGACGAATGCAACGATCGAGGCTCTGGCCGCGGTCGAGGCCGCAGCCTCCCAGAGCGGAACCGGCATGCCGGCGGAGTTTCCGAAGCTGCTCTATGGCCGCGTCGTTGCCGAAGATATCGTCGCACTCCCGCCGGATCTCCTCGCCCGTGCCGCTGCCGCCGCCTACAAGCATCTGACCGCGAAGCGCCGGCCCGGCACGCCGAATCTGCGTTTCCGGGACGAGGCGTTCAGCGAGCATGGCCGCGAACGCCAGATCACGATTCTCGAGGTCGTGAACGATAACAAGGCTTTCCTGCTCGATTCGACGCTGGCTGAGCTGACCGAGCAGGGTTACGAGCCTCGCCTCGTCGCCCACCCCATCCTGGCGGTCGTGCGCGATGCCGACGGCGCTTTTCACTCGCTTGCAGGCGAAGCGACCGGACGGGCTCCGGAAGGCGCTCGCCGCGAAAGCCTGATCCATATCCATCTCGACCGTATCGACACGCCCGAGGCGCGCGAGCGCCTGAAGACCGGTCTTGAGCGGGTCTATGTCGATGTCGGYCTAGCGGTCGACGATTGGGCGGCCATGCGCGGGCGAATCACCGAGGTGATTCAAGCCTATCGCTCCAACCCGCCCCCGCTTGCCGAGGACGAGGTCGCTGAGGCTCTGCAATTCCTCGAATGGATCGCCGGCGACAATTTCACGCTTCTCGGCATTCGAGCCTACCGTTTCCCGGGCGGTGATGCGGCTGCCGACCCGATCGACAGCTCGGGTCTCGGCATCCTGCGCGATCCCTCCGTGCGCATGCTGCGCAAGAATCGCGAAATGGTGGTGATGACGCCGGAGATTCGCGCCTTCCTCGCCAAACCGCAGGCGCTGATCATCACCAAGGCCAACGTCAAGAGCCGCGTGCATCGCCGCGTCCATCTCGACTATATCGGCGTCAAGCTGTTCACACCTGATGGCCATCTCGACGGCGAGATGCGCATCGTCGGCCTGCTGACCTCCAATGCCTATACGGGCAGCGCCCGCGCCATTCCCTATCTGCGGCTCAAGGTCGCGCGCGTCRCCAAGAACACGGGCTTCGACGCGGCGAGCTATTCCGGCCGCGCGCTGCTCAACGTGCTCGATGCCTTTCCGCGCGACGAGCTTTTCCAGATCGACGGCGAGACACTCGAACGCTTCGCGCTCGATATCCTGCAGCTGACCGAGCGCCCGCGCATCCGCGCGCTGGCCCGGGTCGACGAGTTCGACCGCTTCGTCTCGATCCTCGTCTTCATTCCGAAGGATCGCTACGACACGCAGGTCCGCCGTCGCGTCGGCGAATTCCTGGCGCGGATCTATGAGGGGCGCCTGTCGGCCGCTTACCCGGCCTATCCGGAAGGCCCGCTGTCCCGCACCCATTACATCATCGGCCGCGACGAAGGCCGCACACCAAGGGTCGATCGCGCCACGCTGGAAGCCGGCATTGCTGCGATCGTCCGAACCTGGGCGGATGGCCTCAAGGACGTTCTCGACGAGCAGAAGGCGGGCCCGGCAGCGCGGTCGCTGACCGAGCGCTATGCCGAGGCCTTTGGCGCGGCCTATCGCGAGCGCTTCTCGGCAACCGATGCGCTCGAAGACATCGACATGCTGCAGAAGCTCACCCCGGAGCGGTCGCGCGCGGTCAATCTCTATCGCCGCGAGGGCGATACCGCGGCGCGGGCCAATCTCAAGGTCTTCTCGAGTGGTTCGCCGATCTCCCTCTCCGCCCGCGTGCCGGTGCTCGAGAACATGGGCTTCCGCGTCGTCAACGAGCGGACCTTCAACCTGACGCCGGCAGCCAATGGAGTTGAAGCGCCTGAGGCCGCCCGTGTCTGGCTGCACGACATGACGCTTGAGCGTGCCGGCGGAGGCGAAATCGATGTCGCCCGCCTCGATCCGACGATCGAAGCAGCGCTGATGGCCCAGTTCCGTGGGCTGGCGGAATCGGACCGTTTTGACCAGCTCGTCCTTGCCGCCGGAATCGCCTGGCGCGAGGCGGCGCTGCTGCGTGCGCTCGGGCGCTATCTCAGGCAGGTCGGCGCGCCCTACGCCCAGGACTACATCGCCGATGCGCTGACCCGACACCCCGGCATCGCCTCGAAGCTGATCGCCTATTTCGTCGCCAAATTCGACCCGCATTTCGATGCGAGCAAGCGCGAGAAGGCGATGCAGGCCGAGCGTGACAGCATCGAAGCCGCGCTCAACGACGTCACCAGCCTGGACGAGGACCGCATTCTGCGGCGCCTGGTCAACCTGATCGAAGCGGCGCTGCGCACCAATTTCTTCCAGATCGGCCCGGATGGCTATCCGCGCAGCACGATCTCGCTGAAATTCGAATGCGCCAGGCTCGACGATCTGCCGCTGCCGCATCCGCTCTACGAGATCTTCGTCTATTCGCCCCGCGTCGAGGGTGTGCACCTGCGCTTCGGCAAGGTCGCGCGCGGCGGCCTGCGCTGGTCCGACCGGCCGCAGGATTTCCGCACCGAGGTGCTGGGCCTGGTCAAGGCTCAGCAGGTGAAGAACGCCGTGATCGTTCCGGTCGGCGCCAAGGGCGGCTTCTTCCCCAAGCAGTTGCCGCCGGCGAGTGATCGCCAGGCCTGGATCGCGGAAGGCACCGAGAGCTACCGCATCTTCGTCCGCACCCTGCTGGAGCTCACCGACAATCTCGACGGCGAGACGGTCATTCCGCCGGCCGACACCGTGCGCCATGATGGCGATGATCCCTATCTCGTCGTCGCCGCCGACAAGGGCACCGCAACCTTCTCCGATATCGCGAACGCGCTTTCGATCGAGAAGGGACATTGGCTCGGCGATGCCTTCGCCTCTGGCGGCAGCCAGGGCTATGACCACAAGAAGATGGGCATCACCGCACGTGGCGCCTGGGAGGCCGTGAAGCGGCATTTTCGCGAGATCGACATCGACATCCAGTCGACCCCCTTCTCGGTGGCGGGTGTCGGCGACATGTCGGGCGACGTCTTCGGCAACGGCATGCTGCTCTCGCCGGCGATCAGGCTTGTGGCCGCCTTCGACCACCGCGACATCTTCCTCGATCCGGAGCCCGATCTGGCAGCGTCACACGCCGAACGCCAGCGCCTGTTCGCGCTGCCCCGCTCCTCGTGGCAGGACTACGACAAGTCGCTGATCTCCAAGGGCGGCGGCGTATTCTCGCGCCAGGCCAAGAGCATCCCACTCTCCCCGGTGCTGCGCGCGCTGCTTGATCTCGACAAGGCGGAAGTCACCCCGCCCGAACTGATGACCGCAATCCTCAAGGCGCGGGTCGACCTGCTCTGGTTCGGCGGCATCGGCACCTATATCCGAGCCACCGACGAGACCGATGCCCAGGTCGGCGACCGCGCCAATGACGCGATCCGGATTGCGGGCGCCGATCTGCGGGCCCGTGTCGTCGGCGAAGGCGCCAATCTGGGCTGCACCCAGCGCGGCCGCATCGAAGCCGCCCGCAACGGCATCAGGATCAACACCGATGCCATCGACAACTCCGCCGGCGTCAACACCTCCGACGTCGAGGTCAATATCAAGATCGCACTCGCGGGCCCTGTCCGCGACGGGCGCCTGCCTGAGAAGAAGCGCAACGCCCTGCTCGTCGACATGACCGATGAGGTCGGCCTCCTCGTCCTGCGCAACAACTACCTGCAGACGCTGGCGCTTTCGCTGACCGAGGCTCAGGGCGCGACGGCAACGCCCGCGCTGCGTCGCCTGATGCTGACGCTGGAAGCCCAGGGCCGTCTCGATCGCTCGGTCGAGTTCCTGCCGACCGATATGGTGCTGGCCGAGCGCGAGAAGCGCGGCGAGGGCCTGACCCGGCCGGAGCTTGCCGTGCTGCTGGCCTATGCCAAGCTCGCGCTGCACGATGCCTTGCTCGAATCGGCCATTCCGGACGATCTCTATCTCAACAACGAGCTCGCCCGTTATTTCCCGAAGGCGCTGCGCGACAAATACGGCGCCGAGATTGCCAGCCACAAGCTGCGTCGCGAGATCGTCGCAACCCAGCTCGCCAATGCCATCATCAACCGTGGCGGCCCGGCCATCGTCTCGACCCTGGCCGGCCAGACACGCGCCGACGCACCGGCGATCGCCGCGGCTTACGCCATTGCGCGTGACTCCTTCGATCTGATCGCCCTGAACGGGGCGATCGATGCGCTCGACGCCAAGATCCCGGGCAAGACCCAGATCGGTCTCTATGCCGCGGCCCAGGAACTCGTCACCGATCGGATGAGCTGGTTCCTGCGTCGGGGCGTCGCCAAACCGGGCTCCATCGAGCAAACGGTTGCGCATTACGCGAGGGGCGTCTCCGCACTCGCCGGCGAACTCGACAGCCTGCTGCCCGAGGCAGCCGCCCAGGCGCGTACGGCCCGCATCGCCGTTCTCGTCTCGGAATCAGTGCCCGAAACCCTCGCTGCGCGGATTGCCAGCCTGCCCGCACTTGCCCAGGCGACCGACATCGTCGACATCGCCGACCGGACCAAACGGTCGATTTCCGAGTTGGCGCGGATTCATTTCGGCGCCGATTCGGTCTTCGGCCTGTCCAGCCTGGCGGCAGCAGCAGCAGCCGTACCGGCGACCGACGATTATGAGCGCCTGGCCCGCGACCGCGCCATCGAAACGCTGGTCGATGCTCATGCCGGGTTGACTCAGGAGATCGCCTCGGGCGCAACCGGATCCGACACCCTCGATGGCTGGCTGGCCGAGCGTGGCGCGGAGGCCGATCGCACCCGCGCGACGGTCTCGGCCATCACGATGTCGGGCCTGTCCCTGCCGAAATTGATGGTCGCAGCCGGCATGCTCGCCGATCTTCCGAGAAAGCACTGAGACGAGATCATGACCGAGACCGAACGCGACATGCCCGCCACCCGGATCGACCCGAAACTGCTCGAGATCCTGGTCTGCCCGGTGACCAAGAGCACGCTCGAATACGACGCAGCAAAGCAGGAGCTGATCAGCCGCCCTGCCAAGCTCGCCTATCCGATCCGCGACGGCATTCCGATCATGCTGCCGGAAGAGGCACGGCAGATCGAGGGATAGACCCCGCTCTCGAGGCCCACTTCGGAGCGATCGGTGTCATGGTCGGGCCTGTCCGACCATGACGCCTCTCCTTAAAGCATCGGCCCGAAAAGTGGATTGCGGTGTTCGGGAAGGCCGATGCAAAGACAAAGGGTTAGATCATCGGAGTGGATACGATATCCGGTCCGATGATCTAGAGCGCCTCGCCTCTGAGCAGGCGCGGCGGGTCCCCTGCCAGTCCCGCCGCCTCGCGGATGAAGAAGCGCTTCAGCCCTGGCATCCGATCGACCAGCCCGAGCCCGAAATCGCGAGCCAGGCGAAATGGCGTCACGTCATTTGAAAACAGCCGATTGAGCCCGTCCGTCACCGCGCCCATCGCAACCGTGTCGAAACGCCGGGCGCTTTCATAACCTTCGAGAACGTCGGCGCTGCCTGGATCGAGCCCAAGCCGCGCGGCATCGACGATGGCCTCAGCCAGGGCCGCGACATCCTTCAGCCCGAGATTGAGCCCCTGGCCGGCAATCGGATGGATCAGGTGAGCGGCGTCACCAAGCAGCGCCAGCCTGTCGCCGACGAAGCGTCGCGCCACGCCAAAGCCGAGCGGCATCGCCGTGACCTTGCTCTCCAGTGCAAGCTCCCCAAGCTCCAGTCCGAAGCGCCGCTCGATCTCGTCGAGCATATCGGCCTCGTCGAGCGAGAGCAGCGCCGCGACATTCTCCTCGCGCTCCGTCCAGACGATCGAAGAGCGGTGGCCGAGCCTGCCGCCGTCGCTGAGCGGGAGGATCGCAAAGGGCCCGGATGGCAGGAAATGTTCGACGGCCCGCCCGTCATGCGGCCGCTCATGGCTCAGCGTCGCAACCAGCCCGGACTGGTGGTAGGACCAGCCGACCCAACCGATGCCGGCGCGTTCGCGGAGCCGCGACCGCGCGCCATCCGCAGCCACGAGCAGTAACGCCCCAATGCGCTCGCCGCCCGCATAGGTGATCTCGATGGTATCGTCCTGCGCATCGAAACCGCGAACGCCTTCCGGCCGCATCTCGACATTCGCTTCACGGCAGGCGCTCAACAGCGCCGTCATCAGCGCCATGTTCTCGACCATATGGGCGAAGGATTGTCCGGGCTCGATCTCGCCGTCAAAGGTCAGGAAGACCGGACGCACCACGTCTGGATTGCGGCTGTCGGTCACCACCATTTCGGTCATCGCGGCAGAACTGCCTGCAACGGCCTCCCAGACGCCCAGCACCTCCAGCATGTTGCGTGCAGCCGCCGCCACGGCGTAGGCGCGGTTGTCCTGACGCGGCGGTGCCGCAAGCGCCGGGTCCGCCAGGACGATTGCATAAGCCTCGCCGAGCGCCCGTTTCAGCGCCAGCGCCAGCGAAAGCCCGGCGATGCCGCCACCCGCGATCACGATCCGCCTTCCGGAATGGCCGGTCTGCTGCCCCATCGTCCTGCTCCTGCGCCTCATGCCGACCACGCCTGGACCAGCGCTTGACGACGCCCGGTGCGTCGGTGCTGATGCGGAGGATACGGCGGAACCGTCTTCGGCTCAGCCGGCCCGCCCGTCAATCCGCCCGCCAGTCGAGCCTGAAGAACCATGTCCCAGATCAGCGACTCCCTGATGTCGATCCTCGACCTCGAGCGGCTCGAGCGCAATCTGTTCCGCGGTCGCAGCCCCAAGATCGGCTGGCAGCGGGTCTTCGGCGGGCAGGTCATCGGGCAGGCCCTCTACGCCGCCTGCCAGACAGTGGAAGGCCGCCAGCCGCACTCGCTGCACGCCTATTTCCTGCTGCCGGGCGACCCCGAGACTCCGATCATTTACGAGGTCGAAAGGCTCCGCGACGGCCGCTCGTTTACGACGCGGCGCGTGCTGGCGATCCAGCATGGCGAGGCGATCTTCTCGATGTCCGCCTCGTTCCAGGCTGAAGAACCCGGCTATGAGCATCAGATGCCGATGCCGGACGTGCCGATGCCGGAGGAACTGCCGAACCGGGAGGAGATGCAGCGCAGCGTGCTGCCGCATATGCCCGAAGCCGTGCGCGCCTATTACCAGCGCGAGCGGCCGATCGAGATTCGGCCCGTCGAGCTCCAGCGCTACGTCACAGGCGAGAAGATGGAGCCGAAGTTCAATGTCTGGATCCGCTCGATGCAGCCTTTGCCCGACGATCCGGCGGTTCATCAAAGCGTGCTTGCCTATGCTTCGGATCTGATGCTGCTCGATTCGAGCCTCATCGCGCATGGCAAGACCGTGTTCGACAAGCAGATCCAGGGCGCGAGCCTCGATCATGCGCTCTGGTTTCATCGCCCCTTCCGCGCCGATGACTGGCTGCTCTATGCTCAGGACAGCCCCTCGACCTCGGGCGCGCGCGGGTTCTCCCGCGGCCTTGTTTTCGATCGCCATGGCAAGCTCGTCGCGTCCGTGGCGCAGGAAGGCCTGATCCGGCCGCGTCCGGACCGCGAATGAGCGCTTTCTAAGCAGAAGCACAGCAACCAAGCATTTGCCTGTTTATTAGGCAATCACCCCGCACCGAGTGGTGCGACGGGGCGTTTTTCCTTGCGTCATCCCCTCATGATCCCCCTCCGGCAGTTGGCACGGGCCTTGAATTGACCGGCCGTGACGTGTGTCGGGCTCCCGGCGCGCGCGGAGCGCAACGCGATCGCCGGGGCTGACATCCGGGCGGCGGAAACGGGGAAACCCAAGCATGAAAATCGTGATGGCTGTCATCAAGCCGTTCAAGCTGGAGGAGGTGCGCGACGGGCTCACCGCCATCGGCGTGCATGGCCTGACCGTGACCGAGGTGAAGGGATATGGCCGGCAGAAGGGCCATACCGAGATTTATCGCGGTGCCGAATATGCCGTGAGCTTCCTGCCGAAGATCAAGATCGAAGTCGCCGTCTCGGACGAGCTCGTCGGCAAGGTGATCGAGGCGATCACCGCCGCAGCCCGTACCGGCCAGATCGGCGACGGCAAGATCTTCGTCTCGTCGATCGAGAAGGCCGTCCGCATCCGCACAGGCGAGACCGACGGCGACGCCCTCTGATCCTCTCGATCCTTCAGTCCAGGAGTTTCAACCGATGAATTTCAAGACCCCATTGCGGGCCGGGCTGGTCGGAGCGGTGCTCGCCGCGACCACGGCGGTCGCGCTGGCCCAGACAGCGGCGGCTCCCGCCGCGCCGGTACCGAACAAGGGCGATACCGCCTTCATGATGAGCTCGACCGTGCTCGTGCTGCTGATGACGATTCCCGGCCTCGCCCTGTTCTATGGCGGCCTGGTGCGCAGCAAGAACATGCTCTCGGTGCTGACCCAGGTCTTCGCCATCGTCTGCATGGTCAGCCTGCTCTGGGTGATCTACGGCTACTCCCTCGCCTTCACCCACGGCGGCGGCCTGAACGATTTCGTCGGCGGCTTCTCGAAAGCCTTCCTGCGCGGCGTCGACGGCAACTCGGTCGCGGCGACCTTCTCGAACGGCGTCGTCATCCCCGAATACGTCTACATCTGCTTTCAGATGACCTTCGCCTGCATCACGCCGGCCCTGATCGTTGGCGCCTTCGCCGAGCGCATCAAGTTCTCGGCGCTGATGCTGTTCACCGCCCTCTGGGTGACCTTCATCTATTTCCCGATGGCCCATATGGTCTGGTACTGGGGCGGTCCCGATGCCGTCGGCAATGCGGCCAAGGCTGTCGCTGAGGCGGGCCCCGATGCCAAGGCGGCCGCAACCGCGGCGCTCGACGCGGTCAACGCCGATGCCGGCATGCTCTTCAAATGGGGTGCGCTCGACTTCGCCGGCGGCACCGTCGTCCACATCAACGCGGGCATCGCCGGCCTCGTCGGCTGCATGCTGCTCGGCAAGCGCGTCGGCTACGGTAAGGAACTGATGGCCCCGCACTCGCTGACCATGACGCTGATCGGCGCAGCCCTGCTCTGGGTCGGCTGGTTCGGCTTCAATGCCGGCTCGAATCTCGAGGCCAACGGCACCGCCGCGCTTGCCATGATGAACACCTTCGTCGCCACGGCGGCAGCCGCGCTCGGCTGGCTCTTCGTCGAATGGGCGGCCAAGGGCAAACCCTCGCTGCTCGGCATGGTCTCGGGCGCGGTTGCCGGTCTCGTCGCCGTCACGCCGGCCGCTGGCTTCGCAGGCCCGATGGGCTCGATCGTGCTCGGCCTCGTCGCTGGCGCCGTCTGCTTCGTCTTCTGCTCCACCGTCAAGAATGCGCTCGGCTACGACGATTCGCTCGACGTGTTCGGCATCCACTGCGTCGGCGGCATCATCGGCGCCCTGGCCACCGGCATCCTGGTCAATCAGGCGCTCGGCGGCGGCGGCATCCCGGACTATGTCTCCAAGCCGGGCGAGCTCGTCACCGCGGCCTATGAATTCGGGCCGGCATTCGTGGCTCAGGCCAAGGCCGTTCTCTTCACGCTCGTCTTCAGCGGCGTCGGCTCACTGATCCTCTACAAGATCGTCGACGTCGTCGTCGGTCTGCGCGTCACCACGGATCAGGAGCGCGAAGGCCTCGACATCGCCGAGCACGGCGAGCGCGCCTACAGCATGTAAGCGCCTCCGGCCGCTTCACGTGAAACAGGCCTCGGCGGTCTCCCGCCGGGGCCTTTCTCATGGTAACTGCGCCCGCAGAAGCAGGCCGATCGATCCGCCGGCGAGGCGCTCCCCTTCAAGGTTAAGCGGGTCTTAACCTGACCTTCATACCCTGATCGCTGGAGGCCGGTATGATGCGGCCTGTAGTCCTGTGGAAGGCGGCCCGGCCGGCATGCGAACAATCCGACGCTCCTCATCCCTGATCGATCGCCTGCCCGATCCCGCGCGGGAATTCCTGTCGCGACGGACGTCGGAGATGGTCGGGCTCGGGCTGCTGGCGCTGACAGCGGCCATCGCACTCGCGCTTGCGACCTGGGCCGCTGAAGACCCCAGCCTCAACAACGCCACCGGCGGCGCCGTCAACAACCTGCTCGGGCGCCCGGGTGCGATGATCGCCGATCTGACCATGCAGATGATCGGGCTCGGCGTCATCGCCATGCTCTTCCCGCCGCTGATCTGGGCGCTGCGCCTGATACGCTTCCACCTGTTCGATCGCGGCGCGCTCAAGCTCGGTCTCTGGGTTGTCGGTATCGTCGCGACGGCGGCCGTCGCGAGCGCCCTTCCGGCGACGCCGCGCTGGCCCTTGCCCACCGGGATGGGCGGCGTGATCGGCGACGGCCTGCTGTTTGGGACGCGCAATCTCGTCGGCATCGCAGGCAGCGCCCTCGGCGGCCTTGTCGCTTTTCTCTATGCCGGTATAGCAATTCTCGCCGTGACCGCCGCCGCGGGCTTCGGCTTCGTCACCGACGAAGATCCGGTCAATGACAGCGACGACGAAGACGAGTCCTGGGCCGAGACCGAGGAGCGTCGCGACGACGAGCCCGGTTTCGCCGTCATCCTTGTCGGCTGGCTTGCCCATGGCGCAATGGCGCTCAAGGGCGCGATCCTGCGTCGCCTGCCGCACCCGCCGGAACCGGCCGTCAGCGCCACTGGCTCCGCTGGCAACCAGCCCGTCAGCCGCGTACGCCGCGAACCGCAGTTCAACGAAGCTGCGGCCCGCGCTGCCCCTCCAGTCTTCGCCCCCGAGCCGTTGCCCAGCCCGCGTCCGGCCAGTCGCGTCGTCGACTTTCCCGATGGCGATATCGACGATGATCATGAACCGCAGGACCTGCGCGATCTCAATGCTCCGCGCGTCACCGCCCGGCCCGCTGCTCCCAAGCCTGGCAAGCGTCTGTCGCGCGAGGCCCAGCCGTCCCTGCTCGATCGCGATCATTTCGAGCTGCCGCCGCTGACCTATCTTGCCGAACCGAAGAAGGTCCCCTCGACAGCCATCTCGACGGATGCGCTGGAGCAGAATGCGACCCTGCTCGAGGGGGTGCTCGAGGACTTTGGCGTGCGCGGCGAGATCAGCCAGGTTCGCCCGGGCCCTGTCGTGACGCTCTACGAGCTCGAGCCGGCGCCGGGGACCAAGTCGTCGCGGGTGATCTCGCTGGCCGACGACATCGCGCGCTCGATGAGCGCGATCTCGGCACGTGTCGCCGTCGTCCAGGGCAAGAACGCGATCGGCATCGAACTGCCCAATGCCAAGCGCGAGACCGTCTTCCTGCGCGAGCTGCTCGCCAGCCAGGATTTCGAATCGACCAAGCACAAGCTGGCGCTCTGCCTCGGCAAGACCATCGGCGGCGAGCCGGTGATCGCCGATCTTGCCCGCATGCCGCATCTGCTCGTCGCCGGCACCACCGGCTCGGGCAAGTCGGTCGCGATCAACACCATGATCCTGTCGATCCTCTACCGGCTSAMSCCCGMRCAGTGCCGGCTGATCATGGTCGAYCCCAAGATGCTCGAGCTCTCCGTCTATGACGGCATCCCGCATCTGCTCACCCCCGTCGTCACCGACCCGAAGAAGGCGGTGGTCGCGCTGAAATGGGCGGTGCGCGAGATGGAGGAGCGCTACAAGAAGATGTCGARGCTCGGYGTGCGCAACATCGACGGCTTCAATGTCCGGGTCGGCGAGGCGCTGGCTGCCGGCGAGATCATCACRCGCACCGTGCAGACCGGCTTCGACAAGCATTCCGGCGAGGCGATCTACGAAGAAGAGGTGATGGATCTGGGGCCCCTGCCCTATATCGTCGTCATCGTCGACGAGATGGCCGACCTGATGATGGTCGCCGGCAAGGARATCGAGGGCACGATCCAGCGCCTGGCGCAGATGGCGCGCGCCGCCGGCATCCATGTCGTGCTGGCGACCCAGCGGCCCTCGGTCGACGTCATCACCGGCACGATCAARGCCAATTTCCCGACCCGCATCTCGTTCCAGGTCACCTCGAAGATCGACAGCCGCACCATTCTCGGCGAGATGGGCGCCGAGCAGCTGCTCGGCCAGGGCGACATGCTCTACATGGCCGGYGGCGGCCGCATCACCCGCGTGCACGGGCCGTTCGTCTCGGATGCCGAGGTCGAGAAGGTCGTGGCGCATCTGAAGACGCAAGGCCGGCCGGACTATCTCGACGCGGTCACCGCCGAGGAGGAGGCCGGCAGCGATGACGAGGATGGCGGCGCCGTCTTCGACAAGAGCGGCATGGGCCAGGCCGAGAGCGAGGATCCCTACGACCAGGCGGTCGCGGTCGTGCTGCGCGACAAGAAGGCCTCGACCTCGTATATCCAGCGCCGCCTGCAGATCGGCTACAACCGCGCCGCCTCGATCATGGAGCGCATGGAGAACGAGGGCATCGTCGGCCCCGCCAACCACGCCGGCAAGCGAGAGATCCTCGTCGAGGCCAGCCGCGCCAGGGAAGACGAGGATTGAGCGGACGGCAGAGAGACGGCAGGTCCTCAAATTGCCACGCTGAAGTGCAACTCATACGGTGGTTGATGCGTTTACCTGAGGCGGCGGGCCATTTCGCCCGCCTCCAGTCATTGCCCGCATCAGGCAATGACGCGAACATCCAGGCCGATATGGCCCCAGCATCGGAGCAGCTTTGCTCATGACACGCGTTTCGCCAATGCAGGCTTCGCTCGGCGCCTTTGTCGCGCTTGGGCTCGCCATTGCGTCTGGCCCGCTCGCGGCCCAGCCGCTTGATCTTCAGGCCAAACCCGCAGCGCCGGCCGCAAAGCCGGCAGCTCCCCGCGCGATCCCGCTGCCGCCCATGCGACCGCCGGGGCTTGGCCTGCCGCGGACCGCGGAGGCAACCTCCGCTCCGGTCATCACCACGGTCGCCGCCGAACAGCCCCGTCCGGCTGCCGTCCCGGTCAAGTCGACCACCAGCAAGCATTCAGCCCCGCTCACACAGCAGGAAGCTGTCGAGCGTCTCAATGCCTATTTCAATGGCTTTGCGACGTTGCAGGGAGACTTCATCCAGTTCACCTCTGACGGCCGCCGCTTCGAAGGCAAGCTCTATATCCAGCGCCCAGGCAAGATGCGCTTCGAGTATCGGCCGCCCGTGACCATGGAAGTCATCGCCGACGGCACCTCGGTGGCGATCCGCGACAAGAAGCTCGCGACCCAAGATCTCTACTCGATCGGCCAGACGCCACTGAAGTTCCTGGTCAAGGAGCGCATGGACCTTGCCCGAGATTCGACCATCACCAAGGTCAGCACCAAGGGCGACATCCTGTCGGTCAGCGTCGAGGATCGTTCGACCCTTGGCGGTACGTCGAAGATCACCCTGAACTATGACATGGCGGCCAACGAGCTCAGGCAGTGGGTGGTCATCGATCCCCAGGGCTACGAGACATCGGTCTCGCTCTACAACCTCGATACGCAGCGGCGTCCCGATCCGAAGAATTTCGTGATCAACTACGAGCGCATGCTCTGAGCACGCGCTGAAGGGGCGGCCCTCCAAGCGATATCGAGCGCCGGGCTTGCTTGCGAGACGAGGCGGCGGCCGCAACGCCGTCAGGCTTCGGAACAGCTTGCTTTTTCCGCTGCCAAGACCCAGTTTCCGGCTCCCTTTCGATCCGGAAACACTGCGTGAATCTGACCGTTACGAGCTGGAACATCAATTCGGTGCGCCTGCGCATCGGCATGGTGACGGAATTCCTGACCACCACCGCGCCGGACGTACTGTGCCTGCAGGAGACCAAGACTCCTGACGAGCAGTTTCCCGCCAAGGCCTTCGAGAAGATCGGCTATGTCCATCAGGCCTTCATCGGCCAGAAGGGCTATAATGGCGTCGCGATCGTCTCACGCCTGCCCTTCAGCGAGAAGGACGCCATGGCGATGTGCGGACGCAATGATGCCCGCCATATGACGGTCGTACTCGACAAGGGAGCTGGCGCTGCCGCGGGCGTCGCCATCCATAATTTCTACATTCCGGCCGGAGGCGACATCCCGGATCCGAACCTGAACGACAAGTTCGCCCACAAGCTCGCCTTTCTCGACGAACTCGGCGCCTGGGGAATCGCCAAACGACCAACCGACCGGCCAAGCATCCTGCTCGGCGACCTCAATATCGCGCCCTATGAGCACGATGTCTGGAGCCATAAGCAGCTTCTCGACGTGGTCAGCCATACACCCATCGAAACCACGACGCTCGAGACGCTGCGCACCGAGCTTGGCTGGAGCGATGCCGCGCGCACGCTGCGGCCCGAACCCGAGAAGCTCTATAGCTGGTGGAGCTACCGTGCCGCCGACTGGGCTGCCTCGAACAAGGGTCGCCGGCTCGACCATATCTGGCTCTCTGACGGATTGAAGCCGACCCTGCGCGACGTCACCTTCCTGCGTGAAGCACGCGGTTGGGAGCGGCCCTCGGACCACGTTCCCGTCACGGTGACATTGGAGCTCTGATCGAGCGCTCTAGCTTCGATCGATCGCTATCAGCGCATCGCGAACCTGCGACAATTCGCCCATGAAGCCTTGCAGCCTCTCTCCGATCGCAGCCGCGATCGCCTGAGCCGATTGCGGGGATTCGCCGAGCACCCGGYGCATCACGCTGCGCGAGAGCTTCATCAGTTGCGTGGGCTCGCGCGCAACGGCCGTCACCGGCCGTTTGATCGAGGCGAACAGCGCCAGCTCCCCGATCAACCCGCCTGGACCCACCACCTCGTCGGCGGGTTGGCCGTCATCCCGGCTCATGAGCGCAATCGCACCCGAGACGACGAGATAGGCCCCATCCGAACCGTCGTTGCGGCGGAAGAGCACATCACCGGCGCGCAGGATGCGGTTCTCGGCGGCAAAGGCCACGAGCCGCAAGGCGTCATGGTCCATGAGACCCAGCAGCGGCTGTTTGGCCAGGAATGCGATGTCGTCGTTAAGCGCCATGAAATCTCAAGGATTCAGGCGATAGCCGCCCGCATCCGTCACCAATAGTCGCGCATTGGCCGGATCGGGCTCGATCTTCTGGCGCAGACGATAGATATGGGTCTCCAGCGTGTGGGTGGTGACCTGTGAATTATAGCCCCAGACCTCCTGAAGCAGGATCTCGCGGGCAATCGGCTTGCGGCCGGCACGATAGAGAAAGCGCAGGATCGCGGTCTCTTTCTCCGTGAGCTTGGTCTTCGACCCCTTCTCGCTGACAAGCAGCTTCGATCCTGGGTGAAAGGTATAGGGGCCGACCTGGAAGACGGCATCCTCGCTCGCTTCGTACTGCCGCAAATGGGCGCGGATACGCGCCAGCAGCACCGCGAACTTGAACGGCTTCACCACATAATCATTGGCGCCGGCTTCCAGTCCGAGCACGGTATCGGCGTCCGAGCCCTGCCCGGTCAGCATGATCACCGGGCTCTTGAAGCCGTTGCGGCGCATCACCTTCACCGCCTCGCGACCATCCATGTCGGGAAGCCCGACATCCATGACGGCGAGATCGACCCGTTCCGCCTGAACGGCCTTCACGCCGGCGGATGCCGTCGCAGCCGTCGAGATCCGGAACTCGTCATAAAGCGCGAGCTGCTCCGCGAGCGCGTCACGCAACGTCTGGTCGTCGTCGACCAGAAGAATATGATGGACGGCGGGCATGGCAATCATTTGAACGGTTTGCGATTCCGGCACCATGAGCCCGCTGAATCGCGACTGCAAGTCAGGTGGGGTGGAATATCCGTGAGAAAATGTGATCAGGCCGACGGTGCCGGTCCAGGTGAGGTGCGGCGAGGCCTTACCCGGTTGCGGGTCGTCCGCTCCGTGCATGATCGCCGCAAGGGATTTCTGATCGCCGGCGGCGCCTGTTTTCCCTGTGCACTTGGCCGCTCCGGCATCATTGTCGCCAAGCGGGAAGGCGATGGCGGCACTCCCCGCGCCACATTGCCGCTGCGGCGCATCTTCTATCGCGCCGACCGCTTGCCCCGCCCCCAGACCAGCTTGCCGTTGCGCAGGATCGCACCTCGCGATGCCTGGTGCGACGATAGGAGCGACCGGCGCTACAATCGACTGATCGACCGCCCGCCCGGCGAAGCCGAGGAGCGTCTTACACGCGAGGACCATCTCTACGACGTCATCGTCGAAATGGGCTGGAACGACGCCCCGGTGATTCGCGGCCGCGGAAGTGCGATTTTCTGGCACCTGGCCCGGCCTGGCTTCACTCCGACGGCGGGTTGCGTCGCTGTCGAGCGGCATGTTTTTGAGAAGCTGCTGCCGCGCCTCGCCCGGCGCTGCGTCATGGAAATCCGGTAGGATCCGCATTCAGCGCGATCAGTAGGCCTTGGGGTCGACTCGGCACTACCGCCGGGTCGACCCGCTGCCGGCGTGCAAACAGGGAGCTCCCTACGCCCTGGCCCCAAAGATCGCGCTACCGACACGAACATGGGTAGCACCGAGCTGGATCGCGGCCTCGTAGTCGGCGCTCATTCCCATCGAGAGTCCGCCAATCCCGTTGCGCAGAGCGATCTTGGCCAGCAGCGCGAAATGCGGCGAGGGCGGCTCCTCGGCTGGCGGAATGCACATCAACCCCTCGATCACTAAACCGTGATGCGTGCGGCAGAGCGCGATGAACGCGTCGGCCTCGCCCGGATTGATGCCTCCCTTCTGCGGTTCCTCGCCGGTATTCACCTGCACGAAGAGTTTCGGTGCCCGGCCGGCCCTCGCGATCTCGCGGGCAAGTTCCTTCGCCAGGCCCTCCCGGTCGAGCGTATGGATCGCATCGAACAGGGCGACCGCGTCCCGTGCCTTGTTCGACTGCAGCGGGCCGATCATGTGCAGTTCGACATCGGGAAAGCGCTCGCGCAGGCCCGGCCATTTCGCCTTGGCCTCCTGGACGTAGTTCTCGCCGAAGACGCGCTGTCCTGCTTCMAGGGCAGGAAGGATCGCCTCCTCCGGCATGGTCTTCGAAACGGCGATCAGCGTCACATCTGCTGGGCGGCGCTCGAAATCACGCGCGGCGCGTGCAATCGCCGCTTGCGTGGCGGCCAGCCGCGTAACCGTATCGTTCATCGTGAAACCCTTCCATCTCGCGCGCGACGTTGACCGCGTGCGTGCAATGGTGTCCTAGAACATGATGTGGAAAAGCCGGAACCGGTTTTCCGCCCGAATCCCGCTCTAACTGCGGAAACGGCCTTCTGTTTCCTCTGAAAGCGCCCAGCGATTTCCTAGGGAGCGGCCGGCAGGCTCCGCTTATCCAAGAATTGCCCGCGCATCATGGCCGTCGAACGTTACAATCCCAAGGAATCCGAGCCGAAATGGCGTCAGGTCTGGAATGAGCGCAAGCTCTTCGAGACACGCAATGACGATACGCGCCCGAGCTACTACGTGCTCGAGATGTTCCCCTATCCGTCGGGGCGCATCCATATGGGCCATGTTCGCAACTATGCGATGGGCGACGTCGTTGCGCGCTACAAGCGGGCCAAGGGCTTTTCCGTTCTCCACCCGATGGGCTGGGATGCGTTCGGCCTGCCGGCCGAGAACGCTGCCAAGGCCAACAAGATCCATCCGCGCGAATGGACCTACGCCAACATCGCGACGATGCGCACGCAGCTCCAGTCGATGGGGCTGTCGCTGGATTGGAGCCGCGAACTCGCTACCTGCGACCCGAGCTATTATCGCCACCAGCAGAAGATGTTCCTGGACTTCCTCAAGTCCGGGCTGGTCGATCGCAAGACCGCCAAGGTCAACTGGGATCCAGTCGACGAGACCGTGCTCGCCAATGAGCAGGTCATCGACGGCCGTGGCTGGCGCTCCGGCGCTCTCGTCGAGATTCGCGAGCTGACCMAGTGGTTCTTCAAGATCACCGATTACGGTCAGGAGCTGCATGACGCCCTGGAAGGGCTGACGCGCTGGCCGGAGAAGGTGCGGCTGATGCAGAAGAACTGGATCGGCCGCTCGGAAGGGCTGCTGATTCGWTTCGCACTCGAATCGAATGCCTTCGGCCAATCCGACTTGGAGATCTATACGACACGCCCGGACACGCTGTTCGGCGCGAAGTTCATGGCGATCGCGCCCGATCACCCGCTCGCCAAGGCCGCCGCAGCCAGGAACCCGGAACTGCAGGCCTTCATCGAGGAGTGCAAGCGCACCGGCACGGCGCAGGAAGCGATCGACAAGGCCGAGAAGCTCGGCTTCGATACCGGCCTGCGCGCGGTCCATCCCTTTGATCCATCATGGACTTTGCCGGTCTATGTCGCGAACTTCATCCTCATGGAATACGGCACCGGTGCCATTTTCGGCTGCCCGGCCCATGACCAGCGCGACCTCGACTTCGTCAACAAATACGGGCTCGGCAACACCCCGGTCGTCTGCCCCGAGGGTGTCGACCCCGAAAGCTTCGTCATCACGGACACGGCCTATGTCGAGGATGGCCGCATGATCAATTCGCGTTTCCTGGATGGCATGACCATTCCGGAAGCGAAAGAAGAGGTGGCCCGCCGGCTGGAGAGCGAGACACGCGGCAATCAGCCCGTTGGCACGCGCAAGGTGAATTTCCGTCTGCGCGATTGGGGCATCTCGCGCCAGCGCTACTGGGGCTGCCCGATCCCGATCATCCACTGTGCCGATTGCGGTACCGTGCCGGTCCCGGATGCCGACCTGCCGGTCAAGCTGCCGGATGACGTCTCCTTCGAGAAGCCCGGCAACCCGCTCGACCATCATCCGAGCTGGAAGCATGTCGCCTGCCCCAATTGCGGCAAGCCGGCCCGTCGTGAAACCGACACGATGGATACCTTCGTCGATTCCTCGTGGTATTTTGCCCGTTTCACCGATCCCTGGCGCACCGAGAGCCCGACCGATCGCAAGGTCGTCGACCGCTTCCTTCCCGTTGACCAGTATATCGGCGGCGTCGAGCATGCGATCCTGCACCTGCTCTATTCGCGCTTCTTCACCCGCGCGATGAAGGCAACCGGCCATGCCGGGTTGGACGAGCCTTTTGCTGGCCTCTTCACCCAGGGCATGGTGGTCCATGAGACCTACCGAGCCGAGGATGGAACCTGGGTCGAGCCCGGCGATGTCCGTATCGAGGCCAATGGCAGCGAGCGTCGTGGCTTCCATGTCGAGACCGGGGCGCCAATCGAGATCGGCTCCATCGAGAAGATGTCGAAGTCGAAGAAGAATGTGGTCGACCCCGACGACATCATCGCCTCCTACGGCGCCGACACCGCCCGCTGGTTCATGCTTTCGGACTCGCCACCGGATCGCGATGTGATCTGGACGGACGAAGGCGTTCAGGGCGCAGCCCGCTTCGTGCAGCGCCTATGGCGGCTGATCGGCGAGATCGCCGAGCGGACCGGCAATTCAGCGGGTGCTGCCGCGGAATTCGGTGAGGCGGCCCTCACCTTGCGCAAGGCCAGCCATCGTGCCCTGCACGCCGTCGGCGCCGATATCGAGCGCCTCGGCTTCAACCGGTGCGTCGCTCATATCTACACGCTGACAAACGCCATCGCGAAGGCGCTCGACGGAGCTGCCGAGGATCCCGCGCTTGCCAGCGATATGGCGTTTGCGCTGCACGAGGCGGCCGCCATCGTCACGCAGCTTGTCGCGCCGATGATGCCGCATCTTGCCGAGGAGTGCTGGCACGCGCTCGGCCAACCCGGCCTCGTTGGCGAAGCCTCCTGGCCGGTGGCTGACGCCGAACTGCTCCGTGACGACAGCGTCACGCTGCCGGTCCAGATCAACGGCAAGAAGCGCGCAGAGGTGACCGTGCCGGCCGATGCGGATACGGTCTCCGTCGAAGCCATCGTTCGGTCATCCCAGGCCGTCATCAAAGCCCTGGACGATCGCCCGATCCGGAAGATCATCGTGGTGCCGGGGAGAATTGTGAATGTCGTCGTCTGATTCGCACCGCTGCCGACCTGGTCGCGGTGTGCCTACCCGCCGCCTCATGCTGGCCGCCGCACTCGGCGCCGCCGCGCTTGCTGGTGGGTGCCTGCGCCCGCTCTATGCCGAGAATACCACCAGCACCGTCGGCGGCAGCGTCAAGGCGGCGCTCAGGAATATCGAGGTCCCCGAGATCAAGGGCCTGGTCGGGCATTACCTGCGGAACGAACTCGTCTTCGAACTCGACGGCGGCGGAGCCGGAGAGGCCACTGGTCCGAAGCGCCTGAAGCTCCAGGCCTCGATCCGGGAATCGATCGAAGTCGTCACCGTCGACTACGTCAGTGGCCGCGCCGACTCCGCCGTTCTCGTCGCGACAGCCACCTGGTCGCTCGTCCGGGAAGGTACAGGAGAGGTCGTATCCTCCGGCACGACCATAACGCGCGCGCCCTATGAAYGCTCCCAGCAGCGTTTTTCCACGGTCCGCGCAGCACGAGATGCCCAGATTCGAGCCGGCAAGTCGCTGGCAACCCTGATCCAAGGGCAGATCGCCGCCGATCTCGTCGGCGGCTGAGCCGGACGACAGGCAATGGTCGCCATCAAGGCGCATGAGGCCGACCGGGCCCTGACCAAGCTGGACCCGGCCTGGCGCCTCATCCTGATCTATGGACCCGATTCCGGCCTTGTCTCCGAGCGGGCGACAGCGCTCGCACGCGCCAGCGTCGACGATATCAACGATGCCTTCCAGCTCATTCGCATGGATGGCGATGATGTCGCTGCCGATCCCCTCAAGCTGGTAGACGAAGCCAATACGATCGGCCTGTTCGGCGGCCGGCGTGCCATTCGCGTGTCACCGACATCGAAGCTGCTGCTCGCGGCGGTCGAGCCGCTGCTGTCAACGCCATCGCAGGACGCGATCGTCATCGTCGAAGCGGGTGATCTCCAACGCACCAATCCCCTGCGCCAGGCCTGTGAGAAGGCACGAACGGCCCTCGCCGTGCCCTGCTACGGCGATGCGGCGCGCGATCTTGGTAGTATCATCGATGAAATGGTCCGGGCTGCCGGCAAATCGATCGACCGCACCACGCGCGAACAGCTGTCCGGGCTATTGGGCGGCGATCGCCAGACATCGCGCCGCGAGATCGAAAAGCTTCTGCTCTATGTTGGCGCAGATCCAGCCGTCACCGAAGCGCATATCGAGGCGGTCGTCGGCGATACGGCACAACGCGAGCAGGCTGCRCTCGTCGATGCGGTCTTCGCCGGCCGTCTGGCCGTGCTCGATCTGGCGCTCGCGAAGCTGTCGAGCGAAGGCCTCGATTCCGGGGTGATGCTTGGCGGCTTGCTACGCCACGCCCTGACGCTGCTGAAAGCCCGTCAGAGCGTCGATGGCGGCCGCAGCGCCCGGGACGCGGTCTCCAGCATGCGGCTGCCCTTTCCCCGCATGGCGGCCGCTGAAGCGGCGTTGAACGTATGGTCCGTGCAGAAGCTCGCCGAAGCGGTCGGCATTCTGGGAACCGCAACTCTTGCGGTCAGGCGCGATGGCGAACTCGCCCGTCCAACCGCTGCACGCACCCTTTGGACCCTCGCCCGGCTGGCACAGAGCGGCGGGCGCGGTTCCTAGCGAGTAAGCGCAAGGGGCCTGATCAGGCTTTCAGGCGCCGACACAGGGCATCGAGCTGATCGAGCGTCTTGTAGCCGATCTTCATGTCGCCTCCGCCGCTCGGACGGTGCTGGATCGACACTGATAGCCCGAGAACCTCCTCGAGCGCCTTTTCCAACGCGCGGGTGTCCGGATCCTTGTCGAGTTTCGGCTTGCCAGGGGAGCTCCTGCTCTCACCCCGCGCCTCTTCCTGCACCAACCGTTCGATGTCGCGGACGCTGAGGCCCTCATCGACGATCTTGCGCGCCATCAGCTCAGGATCCGCGACCGAGAGCAGCGCGCGCGCGTGGCCCGCCGAAACGGCGCCCTCAGCCACCATCCGCCGGACAGGCTCCGGCAGTTTTGAAAGGCGCAGCGTATTCGCGACATGGCTTCGGCTCTTGCCGATGACGCGGGYCAGATCGTTCTGGGTATAGCTGAATTCGGCAATCAGGCGCTCGTACCCGGCGGCCTCTTCGATCGCGTTCAGGTCGCTGCGCTGGACGTTCTCGACGATGGCGATTTCCAGCGCCTCGCGGTCGTCAGCCTCGACCTGGATGACGGGAACCTCATGCAGGCCGGCGCGCTGCGCGGCACGCCAACGCCGTTCGCCGGCGATGATCTCATAGGCGTCGGCCATGCCCTTGAGCGGGCGCACGATGATCGGCTGCAGGATCCCGCGCTCGCGCACGGAAGCCGTCAGATCCTCGAGCTCGTCATCCGCGAAACTGCGCCGCGGATTCCGCGCGCTCGGCCGCAGGAACTCGACTGGAACCCGACGCTGGCCTCTGGCACGCTCGAGCGCTCCGATCTCGTCGCCGACATCTCCAATCAGAGCGGCGAGACCCCGGCCAAGACGTGAACGTCCCTGTTCCTCGGCCATAATTCAACCTCTTGATACTAAATACGAAATGAGTTCAGGCAGCGGCGCGCAGCGCACGCTCCCGCCTGATGACTTCGGATGCCAGCCGCAAATAGGCCTGCGAGCCGGCACAGCGGAGATCGTAGAGCAGGGCGGGCTTGCCGTAGGACGGGGCTTCCGAAACCCGGACATTGCGCGGGATCACGGTCTCATAGACCTTGTCGCCCAAAAACTCGCGAACGTCGGCCATGACCTGACCGGAGAGATTGTTGCGCGGGTCGAACATGGTCAGGACCACGCCCTGAATGATCAGGCGCGGATTGAGCCCATTGCGAACCTGCTCGACCGTCTTGAGCAGCTGGCTGAGGCCCTCCAGCGCGAAGAACTCGCATTGCAGCGGCACAAGCACGGCGTCGGCTGCCGTCATCGCATTGATGGTGATCAGGCTGAGCGAAGGCGGGCAGTCGATCAGAATATAGGTCAGGTCCGCACAGCGCTGATCGTCGGAAATTTCGTCGATCGCCTTCTTGAGGCGCTGGGTGCGATCCTTGGCACTGGCGATCTCGAGCTCGACACCAAGCAGATCGAGCGTCGACGGCGCGATGAACAAACCAGGTACAGCGGTTTCCTGCAGCGCCTGACCAAGGCCGATATCGCCGCAGAGCACATCATAGGTCGAGGATTGCCGGCTCTTCCGGTCAACGCCGAGCCCGGTCGAGGCATTCCCCTGCGGATCGAGATCGACGATCATCACCTTCTCACCGATCGCGGCGAGCGCCGTGCCGAGATTGATGGCCGTCGTCGTCTTGCCGACGCCGCCCTTCTGATTGGCGAGCACCAGCACACGTGGCCGGCGGGGGGGAAGGGTAATGGGAGTCAGATCGGTCATGTATCAGCCCGCTGCTCGGCCTCGCGAATCAACAGAATGCGAGCTGCCGGATCTGTCACGGAGACAACTGTCGAGGCCTGAATCTTCCAATATTTAGACGCTTCGGTCAATTCAGCATCTAGATATTGTCCCTTGGGAAAGAGCCCAAGTGTCCCGGTTCTCAACAACTCCTTGCACCATCCTAGCAGAATCGGGAGCGGTGCGAGCGCCCGGGCCGTCACGACGTCGACTTTTTCTGTGAACTCCCCAACGATATCCTCGATCCGCGAGGCATGAACCGTCACAGGCGCACCGGTCACCCGGGCCGCGTGGCGCAAAAAGGCGCATTTGCGCGCATTGCTCTCGACCAGATGGATTCGGCCTTGCCCCTGTTCGGCAAGACAGATCCCGATCACAAGTCCGGGAAATCCACCGCCTGAGCCGAGATCGAGCCAGGTTCTGGCGTCAGGCGCCAATGCGAAGAGCTGGAGCGAATCAGCGACGTGCCGCGTCCAGACATCCGAAAGCGTCGTCGAAGAGACCAGGTTCTTCGCATTTTGCCACTTGACCAGCTCTGCGACCAGCAGCGCGAGCCGCTCCTGTGTTTCACGTGAAACAGGAGTCAAGCGCAGAGCGCGGGCGCGGTCATCATTGTCAACAGCCACGACTCAGGCCGCCGTTTGCGTCGCGCGCTTGCGATCCCGCCGCGCATGGGCCGCCAGTAAGGTCAGTGCAGCAGGAGTCATGCCTTCGATCCGTGATGCTTGCGCGAGATTGGCCGGGCGCTGCTGCGACAGCTTCGCTCTCAATTCATTCGAGAGCCCGGAAATACCATCAAGGTCGAGATCGGCCGGGACCTCCAGAGCTTGGTCACGCTGATAGGCCCCGATCTCGGCAGCCTGTCGGTCGAGATAGACAGCATAAGTCGCATCCGCAGTAACGCGCGACGCAACGGAGGCCGGGTGGGCGTTGAGCTCCGGCCAAATCGCTGCCAGCTGCTCGAAGCTGATGTCTGGATAAGAGAGGAGTTGATAAGCGCTCCGACGCACGCCATCGCGGTTCAATTGCAGGCCGACCTGGTCGGCCTGTTGCGGTGTCAGCCGGAGGTTCTTCAATTGCACCCGCAAACCGTCGATTTGCGCGGCCTTGGCCTGAAACCGGCGTTCACGCTCGCCTCCGACCAAGCCGAGCTCGATACCCAACGGGGTCAGCCGCTCGTCGGCGTTATCGACACGCAATGACAGCCGGAACTCTGCACGCGACGTGAACATCCGATATGGCTCTGTCACCCCACGCGTCACGAGGTCATCAACCAGTACGCCGATATAGGAGGTCGTCCGATCCATCGCGATCGGCTCTGCACCACCGGCACGCCGCGCCGCATTGAGGCCCGCAAAGAGCCCCTGGGCAGCCGCCTCCTCATAACCGGTCGTTCCGTTGATCTGGCCCGCGAGAAACAGACCGGCGATCGCGCGCGTTTCGAGCGAGTTCTTCAAGGCGCGCGGATCGACGAAATCATACTCGATCGCATAGCCAGGACGCAGCATGGCTGCATCTTCAAGCCCAGGAATCGTCTTCAGCAAGCCGAGCTGCACATCTTCCGGCAAGGAGGTCGAGATACCGTTGGGATAGACGGTGGGATCATCGAGCCCCTCCGGCTCCAGAAAGATCTGGTGGCCGTCGCGATCCCCGAACCGGCCGACCTTATCCTCGATCGATGGGCAGTAGCGTGGTCCTCGGCCCTCGATCTGGCCCGAAAACATCGGCGCCCGATGGAGGTTGGCGCGGATCAGTTCGTGCGAAGCCAGCGTGGTGCGGGTAATGCCGCAGGAAATCTGAGGCGTCGTGATCGCATCGGTCAGCGCGGAGAACGGCTCCGGCGGCTCGTCGCCGGCTTGCATCTCCAGCGTGGACCAGGCGATCGTGCGCCCATCCAGCCGTGGTGGCGTACCCGTCTTGAGGCGACCAAGCGGAAGCGCGTGACGCTCCAGCGTGGCCGATAGACCAAGCGACGGGGCTTCCCCAACGCGTCCTGCCGGAATTGTCTTCTCGCCGATATGGATCAATCCACGCAGAAAGGTACCAGTCGTCAGGACAACCGTTCCGCAAGCGAATCGACGCCCGTCGGACAGAATGACGCCTTGAACCGCGCCATTCACTATATCGAGGTCAAAGGCCTCACCGACCACGATCTCGAGATGCTCAAGCTCGGCGAGCAAATCCTGAACCGCACTCCGATAGAGTTTCCGGTCTGCCTGCGCGCGCGGGCCGCGAACGGCCGGGCCCTTGCGGCGGTTCAGCATCCGGAACTGGATGCCAGCACGGTCAGCTGCGCGGGCCATGATACCGTCGAGCGCATCGATCTCACGCACCAGATGGCCCTTGCCCAATCCGCCGATCGCAGGATTGCAGGACATCACACCAATCGTCTCGCGCTGATGGGTCAACAGCGCCGTGCGCGCGCCAAGACGCGCAGCAGCGGCCGCCGCCTCGGCGCCGGCATGGCCGCCACCTACGACGATGACGTCATAGCGATCTGTGGCAATGGAATGGGACATGCGCATGTCGCTAGCCAACCCCGTGCCGAGGGTCAAGATTCTTGTGATCTCTCAGCTGAAGGTTTCACGTGAAACGCCGCGCAGCGGGTTCTCTACTTTCCGATGCAGAAGCCTGCAAACAGCCGGTCCAGCACATCCTCGACGTCGATCCGCCCCACGAGCCGTTCGAGCGCGCGCACGGCGATCCTGATGTCTTCAGCCAGCAGCTCGACCTGTCCGTGCCCGGAACCCGCTGCCCGCTGCAGAGCCGCCACCGCGTCCGTAACCGCTACGCGCTGTCGCTCGCGGGTCAGCAATGCGGGCTCTGGATTGGTCAGCGCACCGAGCCGCTCCGAAACGCTCCTCAACAGCGTATCGAGTCCGACACCGCTTTGCACGGAGACCGCCAGTTCACCGGCGCCAACTTGCCCGGGCAAGTCGCACTTGGTGGCAACCATCAGATCCTGCGGTTCAACGGACGCTCGGTTCGGAGACGAATCGACTGCACGAAGTCTCAGCACCAGATCCGCCTTCTCGGCCAGAGCCGTCGCCCGGCGGACACCCTCTGCCTCGATCGGATCGACACTCTCGCGCAAACCCGCCGTATCGATCAACGTCACCGGGAAACCGGCGAGATCAAGCCGGACCTCAATCATGTCGCGGGTCGTACCAGGTTGCGGCGAGACGATCGCCACGTCGCGGCGGGCGAGGGCGTTCAGCAGACTCGACTTTCCCGCATTGGGCGGTCCCGCCAGCACGACGACAAATCCCTCACGAACGCGCTCGCCCATCCGAAACGATCCAAGGGCATCGCGCAGGCTCGTCAGCACGTCCGTGACGGACACAATGGCGTTCTCCACAAGCGCTCCGGAAACATCGCCTTCATCCGAGAAATCGATCTCGGCCTCCAACAGCGACATGGCGCCGATCAACTGATCTCGCCACAGCCCGGCCGCATGACCAAGCGCTCCCTCCATCTGCCGGAGCGCCTGTCGACGCTGCCATTCCGTCTCCGAATCGATCAGGTCAGCCAGGCCCTCGACCGCTGCAAGATCCAGCTTTCCCGCCTCAAAGGCCCGCCGGGTGAATTCGCCGGCCTCCGCCAATCGAAGCCCTGGTAGCCCGGTCAATGCCGAGAGCAGGGCCGCCATCACCGCACGCGAACCATGGACATGGAACTCGGCGACATCCTCGCCGGTGAAGCTCGCTGGTCCCGGGAAGAACAGGACCAGAGCCGAATCGATCACCTCGTGGGAGACGGGGTGGCGCAGGTGTCGAAGCACCGCATGCCGCGGGTTGGGGATAACGCCCGAAATTGTTTCGAGGACGAATCGAACTTGCGGCCCGGACACCCGCAGGACAGCCACCCCGGCGCGGCCATTGGCCGACGATAGCGCCACAATCGTTGGGTAATCCTGTCCGGTCGTCATAGGCAGCACATCTTTCCGTTGCGACGCTGATCCGCCTGGGAGATCCGTCGATGAATCGTCTCGGGGCCGCCGCCAGCCCCTATCTCCTGCAGCACAAGGACAACCCCGTCCATTGGTGGGAATGGAGCGAGGAAGCCTTTGCCGAGGCAAAGTCAAGCGGTCGCCCGGTCCTGCTCTCGGTCGGCTATGCCGCCTGCCACTGGTGCCATGTCATGGCCCATGAGAGCTTTGAGGACTTGGCAACCGCGGCGCTGATGAACGCGCGCTTCGTCAACATCAAGGTCGACCGGGAGGAGCGACCCGATATCGATCAGGTCTACATGAACGCGCTGCACAGCCTGGGCGAACAGGGGGGCTGGCCGCTGACCATGTTCCTCACCGCCGACCGTCAGCCATTCTGGGGCGGCACCTATTTTCCGCCAACGGCGCGCTATGGACGGCCCTCCTTCAGCCAGGTGCTGCAGCAGATCGCGGCCGTCCACGCAAAAGAGCCCGAGCGGGTCGCGCGCAATGCCGCCGCGATCAAGGCTGCACTCGAGCAGAGTGAGGCTGCAGCAAGCCCGGAAGCCCGATACAAACCTGACCTCGACCAGATCGCCAGCGAGATCGCCCAATCCTTCGATCCGCAGCATGGCGGGCTGCGCGGCGCACCAAAATTCCCCAATCCTGGCCTGATCGAGCTGCTCTGGCGTCACGGCAGCCGCACTGGGAACGCGACCACACTCCTGCCGGCGACCCGCACCCTGGAACGCATGGCGCGTGGCGGCATTCAAGATCACCTCGGCGGCGGCTTCGCCCGATACTCGGTCGACGAGCGCTGGCTCGTGCCGCATTTCGAGAAGATGCTTTATGACAATGCCCAGCTACTCGGGCTCTATGCGCTCGAGGCGAAGCGCAGCGGCAATCCACTGGCGCACAGCGCGGCCCAGGGCATCGTCACCTGGCTTGAGCGGGACATGCTGCTACAGGAGGGCGCTTTCGCCTCCAGCCTCGATGCCGATTCCGAGGGGGTCGAAGGCAAATTCTATGTCTGGACTGCATCGGAGCTGGCCAGCCATCTCACGCCAGCCGACGCAGAACTCTTCGCCCGGCACTATGACGTCACCGCCCATGGCAACTGGGAAGGCGTCACAATCCTCAACCGGCTCGACACGCCCGATCCGGATCCGGCATTCGAGCAGCAATTGGCCAACATCCGGCGGGATCTCCTGGCGTTGCGCGCTCGCCGGGTTCCTCCGGCCCGCGACGACAAAATCCTGGCCGACTGGAATGGGCTGATGATCGCGGCGCTCGTGCGAGCCTCCGGTCTACTCGCGGAGCCCGCCTGGCTGGCCCTTGCTCGGCGAGCCTACCATTTCGTCGCCGAATCAATGAAGCATGGCGACGGCCTCGCTCACTCCTACCGCGCGGGCCGGTTGATCACCCCGGGCTTTGCCCTCGATCACGCGGCGATGATCGAAGCGGCCCTGGCACTCCACGACGCCACATCGGAACGGCATTTCCTTGACCACGCCCTGCGCTGGTCCGCCCATCTCTGGCGGTACTACCGCCACGTCGATACGAGTCTACTTGGTATGACTCAACGCGATAGCGCCGTTCTTCCGGTCGTACCGAGGCCGACTCACGACGACGCAGTCCCGAACGCTAATGGCGTGCATGCAGGGAACCTGCTTCGTCTGGCGGCCAAGAGCGGAGCCCCGACCGATAGGGCCCAGGCCGAACGGTTTCTCGCAGCAGCATTGGCCGCTGCCGAGCGCGCGCCGGTCGCCCATGGCTCCGTACTCAATGCTTATCATCTGGCGCGGCACGGCATCGAGATCATCCTGGCTGGACCCGAACGCGAACGTCTTCGCGCGGCTGCGCTGGCATTGCCCTACACGACGACGATGATCGTCGACTGCCCCGATCCCAGCGCGCTACCATCGGACCACCCAGCCGCTTCCATGGCGCGTCTTGCAGGCAGCGGTGCCGCCTTCATCTGTTTCGCCGGGCGTTGCCTGCCTCCCGTAACGGATCCGAATCAATTGCAGGATGCCGTTTCTGCTGGCCGGTGACCCCGGATCCAAACAAGAAAGGCGGGTCGGCATGACTGCCGATCCGCCTCGCTGAAAGTATTGGATCTCCGACGCTGCAGCTTCGTGCGGCGTCGCGATTCCCGATCCGATCAGGTGTTCATCGAGTCGAAGAACTCGGAGTTCTGCTTGGTCTGCCGCAGCTTGTCGATCAGGAACTCGATCGCATCCTGCGGTCCCATTGGATTCAGGATGCGGCGCAGCACATAGGTCTTCTGCAGCACATCCTTCGGCGTGATCAGCTCTTCCTTGCGGGTGCCCGACTTCAGGATGTCGATCGCCGGGAAGATGCGCTTGTCGGCCACCTTGCGGTCAAGCACGATTTCCGAGTTACCGGTGCCCTTGAACTCTTCGAAGATGACTTCGTCCATGCGGCTGCCGGTATCGATCAACGCAGTCGCGACGATGGTCAGCGAGCCGCCTTCCTCGATATTGCGGGCCGCGCCGAAGAAGCGCTTCGGCCGCTGCAGCGCGTTGGCATCGACACCACCGGTCAGCACCTTGCCGGAAGAGGGGACCACGGTGTTGTAGGCACGGCCGAGGCGCGTAATCGAGTCGAGCAGGATCACGACATCGCGGCCATGCTCCACCAGGCGCTTGGCCTTCTCGATGACCATCTCCGCGACCTGGACGTGGCGCGTGGCCGGCTCGTCGAAGGTCGAGGACACAACCTCACCCTTCACCGAACGCTGCATGTCGGTGACTTCCTCGGGCCGCTCGTCGATCAGCAGCACGATCAGATAGCACTCGGGATGATTGTTGGTGATCGACTGCGCGATGTTCTGCAGCAGAACCGTCTTACCGGTGCGCGGCGGCGCCACGATCAGGGCGCGCTGGCCTTTGCCGATCGGAGCGACGATGTCGATGACGCGGGGCGAGAAGTCCTTCTTGGTCGGATCCTGAACTTCCAGCCGCAGACGCTCGTCCGGATACAGCGGCGTCAGGTTGTCGAAATGGATCTTGTGCCGGATCTTCTCCGGGTCCTCAAAATTGATCGTGTTGACCTTGAGCAGCGCAAAATAGCGCTCGCCATCCTTGGGTCCACGGATCGGCCCTTCAACCGTATCACCCGTGCGCAGGCCGAACTTGCGGATCTGCGACGGCGAAACGTAGATGTCGTCGGGACCCGGCAGATAGTTCGAGTCGGAGGAGCGCAGGAAGCCGAACCCGTCCTGCAGCACCTCGACCACGCCCTCGCCGAGAATCTCGGTTTCCTTGGCGGCCAACTGCTTGAGGATGGCGAACATCAGCTCCTGCTTGCGCATCGTGCTGGCGTTCTCGACCTCCATGCCTTCGGCGAAGGCAAGAAGCTCGGTCGGCGATTTGACCTTGAGTTCGTGAAGCTTGATTTCCCGCATGGGGCACCCGGATCGTAAACGCCCCCACACGAATGGCGGAGGTCAGGGACTCAGTGGAGGGCTCGACAGGGCCTGGAAGGACCAGTGCGCAGGGGATGCGCACCATGAGCGTCTGCACCGGCAGCCAGCTCACGAACCATCGACAACAGGGAGGACGCAAAAAGTCGCGTTGCGCTTGATAGCTGGTTTCCCGTGGACTCTCAAGCCGGAAACGTCGGCGTCGCTCAGAACGGTTTGACGACGACCAGGATCACGATTCCGACCATCAGCAGTGCCGGCACTTCGTTGATGATCCGGTAATAGCGCGCCGACTTGTCGTTGCGATCTTCGGCAAAGGCCCTGACCCGTCCGACCAGGATGCCATGGATGGCGGAGAGGATGACCACGAGCAGAATCTTGCCGTGCAGCCAGCCACCCTTGAAGCCATAGATCGCCCAGGCGAGGTACAGACCCAGCACCCAGGTCACGATCATCGCCGGATTGATGATGCCCTTGAGGARCCGGCGTTCCATGATCTTGAAGGTTTCGGACTGCACCGAGCCGGTCTGCGCCTCCGCGTGATAAACCATCAGCCTGGGCAAATAGAGCATGCCGGCCATCCAGGAGATGACCGCCATCACGTGAAAAGCCTTGATCCAGTCGATCAGCATCACTGCATCCTCATCATGACCTGACGGCCGCAATCAAGCGTTCGACATGAGCGATCGGCGTATCCGGCAGGATGCCATGCCCGAGATTGAAGACGAAGGGACCGGCGCCGAAGGAGGTACGGATCGCGGCGACCTCCCGTTCCAGCTCGGTACCACCTGCCCGGAGAAGTTGCGGGTCAAGGTGACCCTGGATCGGCGCCAGCGACTGGATCTGCGTCCGCGCAAATTCGCGATCGATGTCCGTCTCGAGCCCGACAGCATCAACCCCGGTCGCTTTGACATAGCTCGGAATCAGGCGGCCGGCCCCCCGGGGAAAGCCGATGACCTTTGCCTTGGGATGACGCGCCCGCACTCCGTCGACGATCCGCTTGGTCGGCGCAATGCACCAACGCATGAAATCATCTTCGCCAAGCGAGCCAGCCCAGCTGTCGAAAATCTGCACCGCATCGACGCCGCCATCGAGCTGAGCGTTGAGATGAGCGATGGACGCCATCACGATCCGGTCGATCAGCCGGGCGAACAGCTCCGGGTCTCGTGTGAAGAGTTCCTTCGCGGGACCCTGATCCGGCGTGCCCCGCCCAGCCACCATGTAGGTCGCGACCGTCCAAGGCGCCCCGCAGAAGCCGATGAAGGCGGTGTTGCCTGGCAGGGCAGCCTTGACCTTGCCAACCGTTTCGTAGACCGGCGCCAGCACGTCCCGGTCGATCTCCTCGTGGATCTCGCCTAGCCTCTTCGCATCGCCCACGGGCTCCAACCGCGGACCTTCGCCCTGGACGAACCAGAGCTTCTGGCCAAGCGCATGCGGCACGACGAGGATGTCGCAGAACAGGATCGCTGCATCGAAACCGAAACGGCGGATTGGCTGAAGGGTCACTTCGGTAGCAAAGGCCGGATTGTAGCAGAGCTCGAGAAAGCCACCTGCCTTGGCCCGGACCTCGCGGTACTCCGGCAGATAGCGTCCGGCCTGGCGCATCAGCCAGATCGGCGGCCTTGCCATCACCTCGCCCGAAAGGCTCCGCAGGAAAACCGGATCTTCGTTCGCCATGCCCACTCCGGTCAGCCGTTCAGGTCTGAATCTTAAAAGAATCTTAGAGAGATATTCTTTTGTTTTGACTCTTGGTCAGGGGCAAATAGCCCGGCCCAACTTTGTCCACAACCGGTCCACAGGGCGAGCCGATGTCGCAGGGTGGAATCGCCCGGGGGGTGGGGCGCCTTAACTGATTAGTAAGAAATCAGAATCGCGGCCGGGGCTGCCGATCGTTAAAATGATTCACGTGAAACATCGCTCCACGTGTCCCCAGGGGCCAGCCTGTTGATGGAAAGAGGGAGTTATACAGTCGCGGTCCCGCGCTCCGCTCGGATGTACGGTTGTCCACAGCAGTCCCCATGACCAGCGTGACCCCTCATCGCGGTCAGCGCTGGGGGTCCCGGTCCAGGACGACAATTTGCATTGCCGATATGGCGCGCTAGAGGTTGCAACTTCGTTAAGCCCCGGGAGCCCACGTGGCGCGCAACTATTTTCATTTGCATCTGGTGTCCGATGCCACCGGCGAGACCCTGATTGCGGTCAGCCGGGCCGCCGCCGCCCAATATGAATCGGTCTCGGCCATCGAGCATGTCTATCCGCTGGTCCGCTCCGAGGCGCAGCTTGCCCGGGTCCTGGCGGAGATCGAATCCTCGCCCGGGGTCGTGCTCTACACGCTCGTCGAAGCGGAATGGGCCGAGCGGCTCGAGAAATTCTGCCAGGAGCTCGGCTGCCCCTGTCTGTCGGTGCTGAACCCGGTGCTGTCCCTGTTCCAGTCCTATCTCGGCCAGGCGGGGTCGCCGCGGCCGGGCGCGCAGCATGTCCTCAACGCCGAATATTTCCGCCGCATCGACGCGATGAACTACACGCTGATGCATGATGACGGGCAGCTTGGAGGCGATCTGGAAAGCGCGGATATCATCCTCGTCGGCATCAGCCGAACCTCGAAGACACCGACCAGCATCTATCTCGCCAATCGCGGTATCAAGACCGCCAACGTACCGCTGGTCCCCCATGTGCCTTTGCCGGTCGAACTTGAACGGCTGAGAAAGCCGTTGATCGTCGGGCTGGTCGCCAGCGCTGAGCGCATCGTCCAGATTCGACAGAACCGGTTGCTCTCGATGAAGGCGGATGATGAGACGCCCTATGTCGACCCTACAGCCGTGGCCGACGAGATCGCGCAGTCGCGCAAGCTTTGCGCCCGCAGGGGTTGGCCGGTGATCGATGTCACCCGGCGCTCGATCGAGGAGACGGCGGCAGCGATCCTCGACCTGCTGCGCGACCATCGCATGAAGTTCATCGCGACATGACGAAGAGGCCCTCTCTCTGGCGTGCAGCGGCGCCGCTGCTGCTTGCTTCCGGCAGTACGACCCGGGCTGGGATGCTACGCGCAGCCGGGATCCCGGTGGACACCCTGAAGCCCGACATCGACGAGCGAGCCGCCGAGGCGCCGCTCCTCGCACATGGTGTCGAAGGCGAGGCGATCGCGACCGCGCTTGCCTGCGCGAAGGCGCTGCATGTCTCCGTGATGAAGCCCGGCCGCTTCGTGCTCGGCGCCGACCAGACGTTGACCTGCGAGGGCCAGATCTTTCACAAGCCCGAGAATCTCCCTGGCGCCGCCGCGCAGATCGCGACATTGGCTGGGCGCACGCATGAGCTTCATTCCGCCTTTGTGCTGGCGCGCGACGGCGAGATCCTGGCTGAAGGCGGGCAGACCGCACGACTGACGATGCGGCGGCTCGAGCTCGATTTCATCGCGACCTATGTCGAACTTGCTGGCCCGGCGATCCTGACCAGCGTTGGCGGCTACCAGCTCGAGGGCCTTGGTTCCCAGCTCTTCGCTGCCGTCGAGGGCGACCATTTCACCATTCTCGGCCTCCCGCTCCTTGCCGTACTCGAGGCCCTGCGCGAGCAGGGCGCTCTCGTCGATTGATCCGGACATCTGAATTCCATGACCCGTCGCTGTTTCGTCATCGGTCACCCGATCGCCCATTCACGCTCGCCGCTCATTCACGGCAGCTGGATCGCCGAGCATGGGCTCGATGGATCCTATGAACGCATCGATGTCGCACCGGCTGCACTCTCGTCGTTCATGGCCCGGGTGCGGAGCGGCGAATTCGTGGGCGGCAACGTCACAGTTCCCCACAAGGAGGCGTCGCTGCTGCTGGTCGATGAACTCAGCCCCGTCGCCCGCGCGATGGGTGCGGTGAATACGATCTGGCGTGACGATGGTCGCCTGTTCGGCGACAACACCGATGCTGCCGGCTTCCTCGCCCATCTCGACGCCAGCGTTCCCGGCTGGAGCGAGCGGGTCGCAACGGCTCTCATTCTTGGCTCGGGCGGCGCGGCGCGGGCGATCGGTTTTGGACTGAAGGCGCGCGGCCTCGAGCGGATCATCCTCGTCAACCGCAGCGCGGACCGAGCCATGGAACTTGCCCGGGCACTTGGAGCTCCGGTCGAGGCGCGGGACTGGTCAAGGCGTCATGAGCTGGTCGAATCGGCCGATCTGATCGTCAACACGACGGCGCTTGGGATGAACGGCAAGCCGCCGCTCGATCTCGATCTCACCAGGCTCCGCCCCGGCACGATCGTTGACGACATCGTGTACGTGCCGTTGCGGACGCCCCTGCTCGAAGAGGCGGAACGTCGCGGCGGTGTTCCGGTCGATGGCCTCGGCATGCTGCTGCATCAGGCCGCCCCCGGTTTCGCGCGCTGGTTCGGTGTGACCCCGAAGGTCACGCCGGCGCTGCGGGCCCGGCTCGAAGCCGATATCCTGGGCGCCTGATTCGCTGGGTGCCGCATGACCTTCATCCTGGGACTGACCGGCTCGATCGGCATGGGAAAGTCGACCACCTCGGAGATGTTCCGGGCCCACGGCGTGCCTGTCCATGATGCCGATGCCACCGTCCATGCGCTCTACCGGGGCAGGGCGGTCGCACCGATCGCGGCAGCCTTTCCGGAGACTGTAGTAAATGGGGCCGTGGATCGTGCCCGACTCTCCTCGATGGTTGTGGGCAAGCCCGAAGCCCTGCGCGCGCTGGAGGCGATCATTCATCCTCTGGTGCGGGAGGAGGAGATCGCTTTCATCAAGAACTGCATTGCAGCGGGGAGCGATATCGGGGTCCTCGATGTGCCGCTCCTGCTTGAGGTTGGAGGAGGGTATCGCTGTGACGCCGTCGTCGTGATCACGGCATCAGCCGAAGTGCAGCGCGCCCGCGTTTTGGCGCGTCCGGAGATGACGGCGGAGAAGCTGGACGCGATCCTTGCGCGCCAGATGCCGGATGCCGAGAAGCGCCGGCACGCTCACTTCCTTGTGGACACCTCGCATGGCTTGCTGGTGGCACAGAGGCAGGTCCGCTCTATCCTCCAGGCATTGGCCGGCCGTCCTGGCCGGAGCCGGCAAGAAAAGGCGTCCAGGCATGCGTGAGATCGTTCTCGATACCGAGACGACCGGCGTCGAAGCCAATGGCGGCGATCGCGTCGTTGAAATCGGCTGCGTCGAACTGGTCAATCACTGCCCATCCGGCCGTACCTTCCATCAATACATCARCCCCGAGCGGGCGATGGCGGAAGGCGCCTTCAAGGTCCACGGACTGTCCGATGCCTTCCTGGCGGACAAGCCCGTCTTCGCGGCCATTGCCGAGGAGTTTGCAGCCTTCATCGATGGCGCGCGGCTCGTCATCCACAACGCGTCCTTCGACGTCGGCTTCCTGAACATGGAGATGAAGCGTGTCGGCCGTGGCCCGATCGATCCATCGCTGGTCGTCGATACGCTGGCGATGGCGCGACGCAAGCATCCCGGAGCCTCGAACAGTCTCGATGCGCTCTGCCAGCGCTACGGCATCGACAATACGAGGCGCACCCAGCACGGCGCGCTGCTCGATTCGGAGATTCTCGCCGAGGTCTATATCGAGCTGATCGGAGGCAAACAGGCCGATCTCGGACTTGGCGTGGTCAGCGCTTCCGGTCCCGGCAACGGTCTCGCCGATCTTTCCGAGCGGCCGCAGCGCCAGCGCCCGCTCGCCCCCTGCCTCGACGAGGCGGCAATGGCCGCTCATGAGAGCTTCATCCTGACCCTGAAGACACCGCTCTGGAGCGGCTATCTCGGTCTGGCCAAGGAAAGCTGAGCCGCTTGTGGCGGCTCAGCTTCGGGTCGGTCAGCCGCGGCTACGATCGGCGCGCCGGGACATCATGTTGAGACCCTCGATCAGCGCCGAGAAGGCCATGGCGGCGTAGATGTAGCCCTTCGGGATATGGGCGCCGAAACCCTCGCCGATCAGCGTGGCGCCGATCATCAGCAGGAAGCCGAGGGCCAGCATCACGATCGTCGGGTTCTTTTCGATGAACTTCGCCAGCGGGTCGGCGGCCAGCAGCATCACCAGCACGGCGACGATCACCGCAATCATCATCACCGGGACATGCTCGGTCATGCCGACGGCCGTGATGATGCTGTCGATCGAGAAGACCAGATCGAGCAGCAGGATCTGGAAGATCGCAGCGCCGAAGGTCACGGTTGCCGCACGGCCGCCGTCGAACACATCGGGCCCGTGATTGACGTCGACCTTGTGATGGATTTCGGTCGTCGCCTTCCAGACCAGAAAAAGGCCGCCGGCGATCAGGATGAAATCGCGCCAGGAGAAGGCCTTGCCGAAGAGCGAGACGATCGGCTCCGTCAATTGCACGATGAAGGCGACGGTACCGAGCAGCGCGAGCCGCATGAACAGGGCAAGCCCGATGCCGATCTTGCGGCCGAGCGAACGTTGCTCCTCAGGCAGCTTGTTGGTCAGGATCGAGATGAAGATCAGATTGTCGATGCCGAGGACAACCTCCATGGCGATCAGTGCCCCGAGAGCCGCCCATACGGCGGGGTCGGCAGCAAGCGTCATCAGATGGTCCATCGGGTCTCCACATAACAAAATGCGGACGCCGGATTGGCGCCCGCTTCAATGAATGTGGGAGATGGAGTTTGCCTTGCCGATGCGCAAGGCGTTGCGAAATGCGCGCGATTATTGATTGAAATGCAAGAAAGGGCCCGCGAGGGCCCTTTCGATATCGTCGGCTTGCGGAGGCGGCAGGCTCGCTCAGGCGTTAGGCGCCTGCGGCTGCTGGGCCTGAAGCTCCTGCATGCGCTGTTGATACAGCATCGCGAAATCGATCTGCGGAACATAGAAAGGCGGGAAGCCGCCGGTCTGGACCGCGTCCGCGATGATCTGGCGGGCGAACGGGAACAGCAGCCGCGCGCAGTCGATCACCAGAACGGGGTGAATATGCTCCTGCGGGATGTTCAGCAGCCGGAACACGCCAGCATAGCTGAGATCGAACGCAAACAGCGTCTCGTTGTTCAGGACGGCCTTGCCCTCGAGCTGGAGCACGGTCTCGTAATCGGTCTCCGACAGCGCGGTGGTCGAGACGTTGACCTGCAGGGACATCTGCGGGCCCTGCTCGTTCTGCTGGCCGAGGGCGCGGGGCGCCTTCGGATTCTCGAAGGAGAAGTCCTTGGTGTACTGGATCAGGGCATTCATGCTCGGCTGAGCGTTCGCCTCGCTCGCGCCGTTGCCGTTGGGGATGTCGTTGGCCATCGGTCCCATCATCGTCTGGCAGGCTTTAATCGGGAAATCCCACGCCTTGCCGGCGCCCGGGACTGCGCACCGCTCCCCGGTGCAATGCTTGCGTCGGCTATCATGGAGCTTCCTCAGGCACAAGAAGCCGCCTTCACAAGCTCGGGGGTGGATGTTACGAGCCTTGATCACCATATCGCATGCGGCGGCCGGCCGACCGCCGCCGTTGATGCGAGGCGGTCACTGGGGTTCCGGATCAGCGTTCGATGCAAAATTCCTTCGACATGACGACTTTGGTCTTCCTGGCTCTGGCCGTTTTCGTCGCCTGGAAGCTTCGCTCCGTGCTTGGCCAGAAGACCGGCAGCGAGCAGCCGCCAAAGGATCCCTTCGCGCGGCGTGAGACGCCGCCGATGCGACCTGATCAGGCCGGCGCTCCCGAGGCCAAGCGCGACAATGTCATTCGCCTGCCGGGCGCAGCCAATGATCCCGCTGCGACAGCCGTTCCTGCGGCCGAGCGCTGGAAGGACATTGCGCCTGCGGATTCGCCGATCCTTGCCGGCATCGAGGCCATCGTTCGCCAGGAGCAGGATTTCGACCCGAAGGGTTTCCTGCAGGGTGCGAAATCCGCTTACGAGACCATCGTCACCGCCTTCGCCCGCGGCGACCGCAAGGTCCTGAAGGGCCTCCTCGCCAAGGAAGTCTATGATGGCTTCGAGCAGGCGATTACCGACCGCGAGAAGCGCGGCGAGAAGGCGGAATCCTCCTTCGTCTCGATCGACAAGGCCGAGATCACCGCCGTCGACGTCAAGGGCAAGACCGCTCAGGTGACGATCGCATTCGTTTCGCAGCTGATCAGTGTTGTCCGTGATGCACAGGGCGTCGTGGTCGACGGCAGCGCCGAGGCGGTTTCGGAGGTCAACGATATCTGGACCTTCTCGCGTCAGCTCGGCAGCCGCGACCCGAATTGGCTTTTGGTCGCGACCGAAGCCGGCGCGTGACCCGTGGCCTCGGGCGCATTGCGCTGGTGGCCGCCATGTTGTCCGCTGCAATGACACAAGCGCCCGCCGGTCCGAGCTTGCCGCCCGGCGCCCGCGCAGAGGTCATCTCTCCCGGCGCAATAGCGGGATGGCCGGATGACGATCACCGCATTGCGCTGACGATTTTCGCAGCTGGCTGCGCTGCCAACCCCCCGCTTCGGCAAGGCGCCCCGATCCCCCCTGCGCTCACCGCTGTCTGCGCCGAAGCCGGCAGGCTGACGGCTCGCGGGCCGGTCGATCGGACGGCGGCGCGTCGCTTCTTCGAGGAGCGTTTCAGTTTCTGGCGCATCCGGCCGAGCGGCGCCGAGGGCGGCTTCATGACCGGCTATTTCGAGCCGGAGTTCGAAGGCTCGCTCACCCCCTCCGTCCAGTTCCCAACGCCGCTCTATGCCCGCCCTGCCGATCTGGTGACGCGCCTTGCAGGCGACGCTTGGCCAGGGCTGGAACCTGCCTTGTCCGCCGCCCGCCGCACTCCCCGGGGCCTAGAGCCCTATCCCGATCGGACGGCGATCGAGAGTGGCGCACTCGACGGGCAGGGCCTGGAAATCGCCTGGCTGCGCGATCCGGTCGACCGCTTCGTGTTGCAGGTGCAGGGCTCCGGCCGGGTTCGGTTGCAGGACGGCAGGGTCGTCCGGCTGGTCTATTCCGGCCGCAACGGCCACGCCTATACCTCACTCGGCCGGGTGCTCAGCGAGCGCGAGAACATCCCGCCGGCCGAGATGACTATGGACAAGCTGGTCGCTCGGTTGAAGGCCGATGCCGGTTTTGCCCGGGACCTGATCCGCCTGAACCGCTCCTTCGTCTTCTTCGCCCGCAAGGACGACTTGCCGGCCGAGTCGGGGCCGATCGGTGGTGCGGGTTTGCCCCTGACGCCGCTGCGTAGCATCGCCGTCGACCGCGCCATCTGGCCCTACGGACTGCCGGCCTGGATCGATGCGACAATTCCCACCGGCAGCGGCGACATGGAGCGGCTGTCGCGCTTGATGATTGCGCAGGATACGGGATCCGCCATCGTCGGACCGTCGCGGGTCGACCTGTTCGTCGGTTCCGGCCAGGCGGCGGGTCATCGCGCCGGGCTGGTCCGCCATTCCTTTGACTTCACGGTGCTCTGGCCGCGGGCGGAGGCGCGCTGAGGAATGCGCCGCCGTCGCGAGAAGACCCTGTCGGAGGCCGAGATTGCCCTGTGGCGGCAGGTTGCACGTTCGGTGACGCCACTGCGGGGGCGCGCCGCACCGCCGCCTGAGGAGCCTGCAGCGGCCCCGGCGCCACCTCCAACTGAGGCTGCCGCCCCTGTTCTGGTGGTTGCCGTCAAACCGGCCAGGATCACCCCGCCGCCGCTGGCGCCGCTCGAGCGCCGCCTGCGCACCCAGTTGCGTCGCGGAACCCAATCCGTCGAGGCGGTGATCGACCTGCACGGCCTGCGGCAGGATGCCGCTCATGCGGCGCTATGTGCCTTTCTGCGCCGCGAGCAGGCGCGCGGCACCAGGCTGGCGCTGGTCGTGACGGGCAAGGGCGCCGCGGGCGATGCGATTTTCGGCGAAGAGCGTGGCGTCCTGCGCCGCAGCGTGCCGCACTGGCTGCGGCTACCTGATCTGCGCCCTTTCGTCGTCGGCTTCGAGGAGGCCGAGCAGCGCCATGGCGGCGCCGGCGCGCTCTATATCCGTCTGCGCCGGCACCGTGAGAGCGGCGCGTGACACCCTTTGGCCAGCGCGTTCGGGAGCTGCGCGCAGCTCGCGGCGTGACGCTGGCCGGAATGGCCGCGGCGCTGGGCGTCACGCCGGCCTATCTCTCGGCCCTTGAGCATGGCAAGCGCGGCCAGCCGACCTTTGCGCTGATCCAGGGCGTGATCCATTTGCTCGGCGTGATCTGGGACGAGGCTGACGAACTCGTTCGTCTCGCCGAGCTCTCCCACCCCCGCATCACGGTCGATACTGCGGGACTGGCACCGGAGGCGACGCTGGTCGCCAACCGGCTTGCCCTTGAGATCGCCGAACTCGGCCCCGACGAACTCGCCGCGCTGCGCGCCGTGCTTGACCAGGCCAGTCGCCGGCGCGGCCGTGCTTGACCGCATCGGGTCCTGATGCGAAACGCCCATCATTCGTCCCATCCTCGCCAACCCACGGAACTCCTTCATGAAAAATGCCCGTTATGATGTCCTGGCGCTCGGCAACGCCATCGTCGATGTCATCGCTCGCGCGGAAGAGGATTTTCTGGTCGCGCATGAGCTGACCAAGGGCGCGATGATGCTGATCGACGAGCCCCGTGCCGAGACGCTCTACGCGGCGATGGGCCCGGCCAAGGTCATCTCGGGTGGTTCCGCCGCCAACACCATCGCGGGCCTTGCCTCCTTTGGCGGCAAGGGCGCCTTCATCGGCAAGGTGAAGCAGGACGAGCTCGGCAAGCTCTACCGGCATGACCTGACCTCGCAGGGCGTCAGCTTCGATACGGCTTTCGCGGCCGATGGTCCGGCGACCGCCCGTTCCTTCATCTTCGTCACGCCTGATGGCGAGCGCACGATGAACACCTATCTCGGCGCCTGCCAGGGCCTCACTGTCGCGGATGTCGACAAGGATACGGTCCAGAACGCCGACATCATCTATCTCGAGGGCTATCTCTGGGATCCGCCGGCGGCCAAGGAAGCCTTCCGCAAGGCCTCGGAGTTTGCCCATGCAGCTGGCGGCCGTGTCGCGATCACCCTGTCGGATTCCTTCTGCGTGGATCGTTATCGCGACGAGTTCCTCGGGCTGATCCGCAACCGGCTGGTCGATATCGTCTTCGCCAATGAGCACGAGCTGAAGAGCCTCTACCAGACCGGCGATTTCGACAGCGCGCTCGCTGCGTTGCGCGCGGAGAATATCATTGCGGCGGTGACGCGCTCGGAGAAGGGCGCTCTGGCGGTGACGCCTGACGGCATCGTCGCCGAACCGGTCTTCCCGGTGGAGCGCATCGTCGATTCAACCGGCGCGGGCGACCTCTTCGCCGCGGGCTTCCTCTTCGGCCTGACCTCGGGCCGCGAGGTGCGGGACTCGCTGCGGCTCGGCGCGCTGGCCGCCGCCGAGATCATCAGCCATGTCGGTGCAAGGCCGGATGTGAACCTGAAGGTGCTGGCGGGCGATAACGGCTTGCTGTGACCTGATCGGGTTTCAGGTTCGGCGTGTCATGGTCGGGCGGGTCTCGATCATGGCACGCCTTTTCACGAGCCGCGTCGCAAGACGCGGCGGCCCGGCAGTGCAGCCGCGCACGACGATTCAGTACAGCGTCGCCTTCACGCGCTCCGGCAGCGCCTTGTCATAGGCAGCACCGTCAAAGGTCTCGATCGCCTCGTTCCGCGCAGTGATGTCACGCAGGATCTGTCCGGCGCTTGGCAACTCACGCCTGTCGGCATGTTTGGCCGGGTTCCAAAGGTCGGCCCGGACCACGGCGCGCGAGCACTGGAAGTAGACTTGTTCCACATCGACCACGATCACGCAGGCCGGCAGCTTTCCCGCCATCTCGAAGCGCGCGCAGAGCTCGGGGTCGATCGAAAGCGTCGCTGTGCCGTTCACCCGCAGGGTTTCGCTGTATCCGGGGACCAGGAAGAGCATTCCGATTCTCGGATCGAACAGAATATTTCTTAATGAATCCAGACGGTTATTGCCTTTTCTGTCTGGAATCAGGAGCGTTTTCGCGTCCCGGACCGTGACAAAGCCCGGCAGATCCCCGCGCGGCGAACAATCCAGGCCCTCCGGACCGTTGGTCGCGAGCACCATGAAGGGCGAGGCGGCGATCAGCGCAGCATAGTTCTCGTCGACATGGTCGATCTCCTTGGCGACCGAGGCGGGCGCGACGGKGTTCGGATACCGGGCGGCGAGCGTCTCGAGCGAAGTGATGCTGTGGTCGGTCATGCCGATCTCCAAGAACCAATAAGTCTAGACTATTGGGAGACAGGCGTGAGCGCCAGCCCCTTCGCACCGMAAAAAAGAAAACGCCCCGCATCGTGAGATGCGGGGCGCCTGTGGTCTGGCGATGAAGCCGGAGCTTACTCGCTGGCGGGCTGCTTCTCGCGGGCCTTCTCGGCGTCGCGGGCAGCCTTGAGCTTCTCGGTCAGATCCTCGCCCGTCTCCTGGTCGACGACCTTCATCGAGAGGCGGATCTTGCCCCGCTCATCCTGGCCGAGGAACTTGACCTTGACCTTGTCGCCTTCCTTGACGACGTCCGAGACCTTCTGGACACGCTGGGCGGCCAGTTCGGAAATGTGAACGAGGCCGTCCTTGGCGCCGAAGAAGTTCACGAAGGCGCCGAACTCCATGATCTTCACCACGGTGCCGTCATAGATCATGCCCGGCTCGGCTTCCGAGACGATCGACTTGATCCACTTGATCGCGGCTTCGATCGACTTGCCGTCGGCCGAGGCGATCTTGATGGTGCCGTCGTCCTCGATGTTCACCTTGGCGCCGGTCTTCTCGACGATCTCGCGGATGACCTTGCCGCCCGAACCGATGACTTCGCGGATCTTGTCGACCGGGATCTTCATCGTCTCGATGCGCGGGGCATATTCGCCGAGCTGGGCGCGCGAGGTGGAGAGCGCCTTGGACATCTCGCCGAGGATGTGGTCACGACCGCCCTTGGCCTGGCCAAGCGCGACCTGCATGATCTCCTCGGTGATGCCGGCGATCTTGATGTCCATCTGCAGCGAGGTGATGCCCGCAGCGGTACCGGCCACTTTGAAGTCCATGTCGCCGAGATGATCCTCGTCGCCGAGGATGTCGGAGAGCACCGCGAAGCGCTCACCTTCCAGGATCAGGCCCATGGCGATGCCCGCAACCGGAGCCTTCAGCGGCACGCCGGCATCCATCAGCGCCAGCGAGGTGCCGCAGACGGTGGCCATCGAGGAGGAGCCGTTCGACTCGGTGATCTCCGAGACGACGCGGATCGTGTAGGGGAACTCGCCCTTGGCCGGCAGCATCGGACGGATCGCGCGCCAGGCGAGCTTGCCATGGCCGATCTCGCGGCGGCCGGGCGAACCCATCCGGCCGGTCTCGCCGACGGAGTAGGGAGGGAAGTTGTAGTGCAGCAGGAAGGTTTCCTTGTAGGTGCCTTCCAGCGAGTCGATGAACTGCTCGTCGTCGCCGGTGCCGAGCGTGGTCACGACCAGCGCCTGGGTTTCGCCGCGGGTGAACAGCGACGAGCCGTGGGTGCGCGGCAGGATGCCAGCTTCCGCCACGATCTTGCGGACCGTCTTGACGTCGCGACCGTCGATGCGGATGCCGTCGTCGAGGATGTTCCAGCGCACGATCTTGGCCTGGGCTTCCTTGAACTGGCCGGCGACCTGTTCCTTGGTGAAGGTCTTCACGCCATCCGGCTCGGCCGAGACCAGCGCCTCGACGACCTTCGCCTTGACGGCGTCGACAGCCTTATAGCGCTCGGCCTTGGCGGTGATCTTGTAGGCGACGCGGAGCTCGGCTTCGCCAACCTTGAGCACGGCGTCGAGGATCGCCGACTGGTCGGCCGGCTGGTAGTCGCGCGGCTCCTTGGCGGCCTTTTCAGCCAGACGGATGATGGCGTCGATCACCGGCTGGAAATGCTTGTGGCCGAACATCACGGCGCCGAGCATGATCTCTTCGGAGAGTTCCTTGGCTTCCGACTCGACCATCAGGACGGCGTCCTGGGTACCGGCGACGACGAGGTCGAGGCCCGATTCCTTGATCTCGTCGACCAGCGGGTTGAGCTTGTAGGCACCGTCGAAATAACCGACGCGGGCGGCGCCGACCGGGCCCATGAAGGGCACGCCGGACAGGGTCAGTGCGGCCGAAGCTGCGACCATCGCAACGATGTCGGGGTCGTTCTCCAGGTCATGCTGGAGCACGGTGCAGACCACCTGGGTGTCGTTCTTGTAGCCGTCGGCGAAAAGCGGGCGGATCGGCCGGTCGATCAGGCGGGAGACCAGGGTCTCCTTCTCGCTCGGGCGGCCTTCGCGCTTGAAGTAGCCGCCCGGGATGCGGCCGGCCGCGAAGGTCTTTTCCTGGTAGTTCACGGTCAGCGGGAAGAAGTCGAAGCCCGGCTTCGGCTCCTTGGCCGAGACGACGGTGGCGAGCACGACGGTCTCACCATAGGTGGCGAGCACGGCGCCGTCGGCCTGGCGGGCGACCTTGCCGGTTTCGAGCACGAGCTTGCGCCCGCCCCAGATCAGCTCTTCGGTTTGGATGTCGAACATGGTTCTCTTTCGGATCGGATGTGGCACACGTCCGGACGTCTCAAGCCCATGGGCAAGACGGCGGAAAGCTCGGGAGACGGTGAGCATTGCGCCCGAGCGCTCGGCGATCCTGCCATGGACGTCGGGGCGTCCGGCGGAGGCCTGCGGCTAAGCCACCCATGCGGCCGCCGCGTTGGAGTCAGGGCGCCGCACCATTGCGGCCAGACCCTGGAGTAGGAGCATCATGTCGCCCGAAAGATGGTTCCCACCTTTCGGCATCATGCTCTGGAAAAACCGCCCGGAACCGATCGGTGCCGGGCGGGAAGCTCTTGCGATCGATCAGCGGCGGATGCCGAGCTTCTCGATCAGCGTCCTGTAGCGCGCTTCGCTCTTGCCCTTGAGATAGTCGAGCAACGAACGGCGCTGCGAAACCAGCTTCAGCAGGCCGCGACGCGAGTGGTTGTCCTTGACATGCGACTTGAAGTGACCGGTCAGGTTGTTGATGCGCTCCGTCAGGATCGCGACCTGGACCTCCGGCGAACCGGTGTCATTCGGCTTGGTGGCATGTTCCTTCACGAGCGCGGTCTTGCGCTCCGGCGTAATCGACATCGTGTGATCCTTCAGTTGAATGTTGATCTGGCGGGCCAGGCCGGGATGTCGTCCAGCAAGGTCCGGAACCCGCAATCCACCTCATCACGGAGGAGATGCGCAGCCAGCCGCAAGGCCGGTTGGCGCGGGATATACACGAATCTGGGTAAAACGCTAGCGCGGCGACGAGGCAGGCCGGGGCAGACCGTGGTCGTAGCGCCTCTGCGCTTCCTCGACCTCGCCGATATGGGTCTCGGCCCAGCGCGTCAATCCGTGCACGGTTGCTGCAAGCGTGCGGCCGAGTTCGGTCAGCGAATACTCGACAGTTACGGGCACGGTGGGGAACGCCTCGCGGCTGATCAACCCATCGCGCTCCAGGCTCCGCAATGTCTGCGACAGCATCTTCTGCGAGATGTTGTCGATGCGTCGGCGCAGCTCGTTGAAGCGCAACGTCCCCTCTCCGAGCAGAATCAGGATCAGCACCGCCCATTTATCGCCGATGCGGTCGAGGACCTGGCGGGTCGGGCATTGGGCGTTGAAGGCGTCCGGGCGTTGCAGCATCGTGGTTTCCCTCAGGTGACCATGTCGCGTGAAAGTGCCTTCTTTACGAGGCTCCACGCTGCCTCCATCTAGTATCGCACAGGATGTTGGTTCCTGAAAGATACTAGCCAAAGGCAGATCTCATGAAAATCGCTCTCATCGGCGCTACCGGCTTCATCGGCTCGCGCCTGCTGGCCGAGCTGTCCGCCCGCGAACACGCGGTTTCGGCGATCACCCGCAACCCCGGAAAGGTCGCAGCGGCGACTGGTGTGACGCCGTTGAAAGGCGACGTCTTCGATCGCGACGGGCTGGCCAGCGTGCTCGCTGGCCATGACGCGGTGATCAGTGCCGTGCATTTCACCGCGAGCGACCCGGCGGTTCTGCTGGCCGCCGTCAAGCAATCCGGCGTGAAGCGCTATCTCGTCGTCGGTGGCGCGGGCAGTCTCGAGGTCGCGCCAGGCAAGCAGCTGTTCGACACGCCGGAGTTCCCGGCGATCTATCTGGCAGAGGCGAAGAAGGGCGGCGCCTTCCTCGAGCTGCTCAAGGGTGAGAGCCAACTGGACTGGACGTTCCTGTCACCCTCGGCGCTGATCCAGCCCGGCCAGCGCACCGGCAAGTTCCGCCTCGGCAGGGATCAGCTTCTGGTCGATGCGCAGGGCAAGAGCGCGATTTCGGCCGAGGACTACGCGATCGCATTGGTCGACGAACTGGAGAAGCCTGCCCACTCGCGCCAGCGCTTCACGGTCGGTTACTGAACCATCGCGAGCAATTCAGGCTTTCTGGTAGCGGCGGCGGCCGAGATGCAGGCCGCCGCCTGGCTCCGGCATGATGCCGGACCCGGCTAGGCCGGAGTTGTTCGATGCCGCCTTGGCGGGCTTCAGGGCGGGCTATGAAAGCCCGCCGCAGTTCAGCTGGAAGTACAAGTCGCCTGTTCGGAGCACCGCCCCTGCGTGACGCTGCACGCTTGCGCGCCACGCAGTTCAGTCTCGTCCCGGCCTGAAGCATCGGCCCGAAAAGTGGATTGCGGCTTTCGGAAAGGCCGACGCAAACCCAGGGGGTTGAATCATGGGATTGGATACGGGATCCGACCGCATGGATTAGAGATTGAAGACCCGGTGCGGCACCAGCTCGCCATTGCTGATCGAGCCAGTGGCGATGAGCACGCCGCCGCTGGTCGCATAGACAGCCTCGGCTTCGATCGGCGCATCGCGACCGCGCAATAGTGCGCTCTGGCCACGCTTCAGCCGCAGGGCCGCATCGCGATGGACCACGATCTCCGGAATGAGCTCAAGCGCTGCTGCGACCGGCCGGAGTGCGCCCTCGGCCTCTTCCTGGCTGCTGCGCAACGTCTCGACGGTCGTCGCCTCGGTCACCGTGAAGGGGCCGACGCGGGTGCGCCTGAGATGGGCGACATGCCCGAGGCAGCCGAGCGCAACGCCGAGATCGCGGGCGATGGCGCGTACATAGGTGCCCTTGCCACATTCGGCCTCGAACGTCGTCGTCGCGCCGTCATGGCTGACGATCGACAGCGCATCGATCTCGACCGGGCGGGGCTGCAGCACCACCTCTTCGCCATCCCGGGCGAGGTCATAGGCGCGCTCGCCGGCGATCTTGATGGCTGAGTATTTGGGGGGCGTTTGCAGGATCGTGCCCGTGAAGCGCGGCAGCAGGGCCGCGATGGCGTATTCCTGCGGGCGTAGCTCCGAGGTCGCAATCACACGGCCTTCGGTATCGTCGGTCTCGGTCTGCGAGCCCCAGGCGACGGTAAACTGATAGGCCTTCCGGCCATCCATGACGAAGGGGACTGTCTTGGTCGCCTCGCCCAGCGCGATCGGCAGCAGGCCTGAAGCGAGGGGGTCGAGCGTGCCGGCATGGCCGGCCTTCTTGGCGCTGAAGGCGCGCTTCACCACGCTGACCGCATGGGTCGAGGTCATGCCGACGGGCTTGTCGAGCACCACCCAACCATGCACGTCGCGCTTCTTCGGGCGGGGCTGCTGCGCGTGCGGAGGCGCCACTGTCTCGCTATTCGTCGTCATGATGGTCGTCTTGGTCGATCTTCAGGGGCTGGCGCAGCGTGTCGCGGCGCACCGAATCGGAATCGAGCAGCGCATCGATGCGTTCGGCCTCCGAGAAGCTCTCATCCTGGCGGAAGCGGATATCGGGCGCGTATTTCAGGTTCACCCGATGGGCGATCTCGCCCCGGATATAGCGCTTGTGGCCATCGAGCGCCTTCAGGACCGGCGCGATGTCATTGCCGCCGAGCGGCATGATGTAGGCCGTCGCGAGCTTGAGATCGGGCGAGAGGCGCACCTCCGGCACGGTGATGACATGCTTCGCCAGCACGTCGTCGTGAATGTCGCCGCGGGCGAGCATCTCGGCCAGTGCGTGACGGATGAGTTCGCCGACGCGCAATTGTCGCTGCGAGGGGCCGCTGGGTTTTGCTGGTCTTGCCATGGTTCTCGATCTCCGGACTCGGACCGGATGAGCGTGGATCGTAGAAACGTCATGGCCGGGCTTGGCCCGGCCATGACGTCAAGGTTCTGCGAAGGAGCGGGCGCTCGTGATCGTCAGGCGGTCGGGACAAGCCCGGCCGCGACGGATCACAGCGTCCGCTTGATCTCCTCGACGCGATAGCACTCGATCACGTCGCCAGCGCGCATGTCCTGATAATTCTCGAAGGACATGCCGCATTCCTGGCCGGCAACCACTTCCTTGGCGTCGTCCTTGAAGCGCTTGAGCTGCGAGAGCTTGCCCTCGTGGACCACGACATTGTCGCGGATCAGGCGGACATTGGCGCCGCGTTCGATCGTGCCGTCGGTGACGCGGCAGCCGGCGATCTTGCCGACCTTCGAGACGTTGAAGATCTCGAGGATCTGGGCATTGCCGAGCATCGTCTCGCGCAGGGTCGGAGCCAGCAGGCCCGACATCGCCGCCTTCACGTCATCCACGAGGTTGTAGATGATGTTGTAGTAGCGGATTTCGACGCCGGCCCGTTCGGCCGCCTCGCGCGCTTCCTTGTGGGCACGCACGTTGAAGCCGATCACAGCCGCGCCGGAAGCCTGGGCGAGCGTGATATCGGATTCGGTGATGCCGCCGACACCCGACTGCAGCACGCGTGCGCGCACCTCGTCGTTGCCGACCTTCTCGAGCGTGCCGACGATGGCCTCGACCGAACCCTGCACGTCGCCCTTGACGACGAGCGGGAATTCCTTGCGGCCAGCGCCTTCCTTGAGGTCGCGCATCATCTCCGCGAGCGAGCGGCCCGCTGCCGATCCACCGCCACGAGCTGCGATCCGGTCGCGCTTCTGACGCTCACGGTAATCGGTGACCTCGCGGGCACGCGCTTCGGATTCGACAACCGCGACGCGGTCGCCGGCCTCAGGCGTGCCGTTGAATCCGAGAACCTCGACCGGCAGCGACGGGGGCGCCTCCTTGATCTGGGCACCGGTGTCGCCGATCAGGGCGCGCACCCGGCCCCATTCCGAGCCCGCCACGACGATGTCGCCGGTGCGCAGCGTGCCGCGCTGGACGAGCACGGTCGCGACCGGGCCGCGGCCGCGATCGAGCTTCGCCTCGATCACGGTGCCTTCGGCAGCGCGATCGGGATTGGCCTTGAGATCGAGCAGTTCAGCCTGCAGGGAGATAGCCTCGAGAAGCTTGTCGAGGTTCTGGCCGGTCTTGGCCGAAACCTCGATTTCCAGCGTCTCGCCGCCCAGCGTCTCGACCTGGATCTCGTATTGCAGCAGCTCGGACCGCACGCGGTCCGGGTTGGCGTCGGGCTTGTCGATCTTGTTGATCGCCACGATCAGCGGGACCTTGGCCGCCTTGGCGTGGTTGATGGCCTCGACCGTCTGCGGCATCACGCCGTCGTCGGCCGCCACCACGAGRAYGACGATRTCCGTCACCTTGGCACCACGGGCACGCATCGCCGTGAAGGCGGCGTGGCCCGGGGTATCGATGAAGGTCACCTTCGAGCCGGTCGGCGTCGTCACCTGATAGGCGCCGATATGCTGGGTGATGCCACCGGCCTCGCCGGTCACGACATGGGTCTGGCGGATCGCATCGAGCAGCGAGGTCTTGCCGTGGTCGACATGGCCCATGATGGTCACGACCGGGGGACGCTGGATCAGCATCTCATCGGTGTCGGGCGTATCGAACAGGCCTTCTTCGACGTCGGATTCGGCGACGCGCTTGACGGTGTGGCCCATTTCCTCGGCCACGAGCTGAGCAGTGTCGGCGTCGATCACGTCGGTGATCTTGTGCATCGCGCCCTGCTTCATCAGCAGGCGGATGACGTCGACGCCACGCTCGGTCATGCGGTTGGCGAGTTCCTGGATGGTGATCGTCTCGGGGATGATCACCTCGCGCATCACGCGTTCCTTGGCGACGTCCGAGGCACGGTGCCCGGTCATGCGCTGGACGCGACGGCGGAAGGCTGCAACCGACCGTGTCCGCTCGTCATCACCGCCGGTAGCGGTCGAGAGCGTCAGGCGGCCACGCGGCTTCTCACCGGCCTTGGGCGTCTTCGGGGCGGGAGTCGGCGCGCCGCGATTGGCAGCGCCGGGAGCGCCGCCGGGGCGACGGAACGCGGGCCTGGCCTCACCATCATCGGGGCGGCTGCGCGGGGCGCCGGCCGAAGGGGCCTGACGGGCCGGGCGGACGACGGCCGGCTCTGCGGGAGCGCTCGGATCACCGGCACGGGGGGGACGCGGTGCGTCGACCCGGGCAGGACGCGAGTCGAGCCGCGGCGGACGTGCACCGACGTCGCGCATCTGCGGACGTGCGCCACCGAACTCGCGCGGACCGGATGCGGGCCGTGCGGCGGGAGCATAGGTTGAAGGCTGGGACGGCTGCGCCTGCTGCTGCGGCGGAGCGGATGGAGCCGGGGCCGAGACCTGCTCACGCGGCTGCTGGGGGGCTGCCGGACGGGCGGCCTGGGCATCATCGCGCTGACGAGCGGCGACTTCGGCGCGACGCTTCTGCTCGTCTTCTTGACGACGGCGCTCTTCTTCCTCGCGCTGGCGAGCAAGAGCTGCCTCGCGCTCGGCCCGTTCGCGTTCTGCAACAAGCGCACGCTGGCGGGCTTCCTCTTCGGCCTGACGGCGCTCGTCGAGCTCACGGGCTCGCGAGTCGGACAGGGCGCGCTGACGCGCATCCTTCTCGTCGTCCGAGAGGGTGCGCAGCAGCATGCCGCCTGGCTTCGGAGCTGCGGGAGCCGGCTGGGGTACGACCGGACGCGGGGCAGCGGGCTGCACCGCGGGCTGCGGCGCACGAGCCACCGGCGCTTCCTTGACTTCGGGCCCACCGACGCGGCGCTTGACCTCGACGACGACCTGCTTCGAGCGCCCATGCGAGAAGCTTTGCCGAACCGTGCTCTGCTCAATCGGCCGCTTCAGCGTTAGGGTCTTCGGAGGGCTGACCGTCAAAGTCTTGTCGCCCGGGTTTTTGGTATCGCTCATTCCGCTTTCGGTCCTGCCGGTTCGGTCGTGTGTTCGTCTGTCTCGTCGAAATCCGTCGGGCTTTCCGGGCCCAACGCACCGGCATCGCCCATCCGGTAACGGACGAGCCGACGCCAGCGGGAGAGGAAACCCTCGGCCGCCGGTCCCGGAGCAAGGGCCGCATGTATCACATGTGACCGCCCCAACGCCAATTCCAAATCAGCCGCCGCGAATTCCGCGACGACAGGTGTGTTTCGGACCTTCAGCCCATCCTCGGCTCGCGCTGCCGCAACCCGCTTGAGAGCCTGTCCTATCTTGCGTCGGCCATCCTCGGCGCCATCGCTGGCTTCGATCACCGCGGCGAGACGCCCCGATCCGATAGAAGCCTCGACCTTGGCAAAGCCGGACGAAACCAGTCCCGCCTTGTTGGCCATGGCCAGCGCCTGGACTGCATCGCGATGCATCAAGCCATCGATCATAGCCGCAAGATCAGGCGGTATCATGACCTTGGTCTTGAGCGAGCGCTCGAAGGCCTTGCGCTTGATCGCCTCGGCGACCGTGGCCGCGCTGAGGCTCGTCCAGACGCCGCGGCCCGGAAGCTTGCGGCGCAAATCCGGCGTGAGAACCCCGTCGGGGCTGACCACGAACCGGATCAGATCCTCCGGCGCCTTGACCATGCGGGTCACGACGCAGCTGCGCTCAGGGCCGTCCTTGTGCGCGGGCCGCGCCGATTCCGGCCTTTTCATCACGCGCGCCTGACTCAGGCCTCGGCCGCTTCGCTGTCGGCCTCGGGCTCCTCAGCGGGAGCTTCGACCCAGCCCGCCTTGATGCGCGCGGCCATGATGATGGCCTCTGCATCCTGGCGCGACAGGTCGAACCCGTCGAGATAGCCGGAATGGCGTGTGCTCTCGCCATCCTTGCGTTCGGTCCAGCCGACGAGATCGTCAGTCGCGCAGCCCGCCAGATCCTCGACGGACTTCACATCGTTCTCGCCGAGCGCGACCATCATCGATGTGGTGATGCCCTCGACTTCGCGCAATGCGTCCTCGACACCCAGAGCACGACGCTTGTCGTCGAGCTCGGCTTCGACCGTCGCCAGGTATTCCTGAGCGCGCGACTGGATCTCGCCCGCCGTTTCCTCGTCGAAGCCTTCGATCGTGGCCAGTTCGGCGAGGTCGACGTAAGCGACCTCCTCGACCGAACGGAAGCCTTCCGAGGCCAGCAGCTGGCCGACGGTCTCGTCGACATTCAGCGCGTTCATGAAGGTCTCGGTGCGCTGCAGGAATTCCTTCTGGCGGCGCTCCGATTCCTCGGCCTCGGTCAGGATGTCGATATCCCAGCCGGTCAGCTGCGAGGCGAGGCGAACATTCTGACCGCGGCGGCCGATGGCGAGCGAGAGCTGCTCGTCGGGAACCACGACCTCGATCTTGTCGGCCTCTTCGTCGAGCACGACCTTCGCGACTTCAGCCGGCTGCAGTGCATTGACGACAAATGTCGCGACATCCGGCGACCACGGAATGATGTCGATCTTCTCGCCCTGCAGCTCGCCGACGACGGCCTGCACGCGCGAGCCCCTCATGCCGACGCAGGCGCCGACGGGATCGATCGAGGAATCGCGGCTGATCACGGCGATCTTGGCACGCGAGCCTGGGTCGCGGGCGACAGCCTTCACCTCGACGATGCCGTCATAGATCTCCGGCACTTCCTGGCCGAACAGCTTGGCCATGAACTGCGGATGCGTGCGCGACAGGAAGATCTGCGGGCCACGCGGCTCGCGGCGCACGTCGTAGACATAGGCGCGTGCGCGGTCGCCGACCTTGAAGGTCTCGCGCGGGATCATCTCGTCGCGACGGATGATGGCTTCACCGCGGCCGAGATCGACGAAGACATTGCCGTACTCGACGCGCTTCACTGCGCCGTTGACGATCTCGCCGATGCGATCCTTGTACTCGTCATACTGGCGATCGCGCTCGGCCTCGCGCACCTTCTGCACGATGACCTGCTTGGCCGATTGAGCGGCGATGYGGCCGAAATCGAAGGGCGGCAGCGGATCGGAGATGACGTCGCCGACCTGGGCTGCCGGATTGTGGCGCTTGGCTTCGGCGAGCGTGATCTCGGTCGAGGTGTTCTCGACCTGCTCAACGACCTGCAGGTGGCGCGCCAGGCGAAGTTCGCCCGACTTGGTGTTGATCTCGGCATGAACGTCGGTCTCGGCGCCGTAGCGCGAGCGAGCGGCCTTGGCGATGGCGTCCTGCATCGCGTCGACGACGATCTGCCGATCGATCGATTTCTCGCGGGCGACGGCATCCGCGATCTGCAGCAGTTCGAGCCTGTTGGCGCTAACAGCCATGACGCTCACTCCTCTTCGTTGTCGTTCTGCGGAGCCGGCTTGGGCTGTGTGCCCGGGCGCGGTCCCAGTGATTTGCCCCTGCCCTTCTTCGGGCTGGCGATCTCGTCCGCCGGCGGCATCTCGGGCGGCAGGCCAGACTTGCCCCGCCGCAGTGATTCGGTGACCAGGGCGTCGGTCAGAACAAGCCGCGCTTCGCCAATGGCGTTCATCGGAATCGCGACGTCGCGCTCTTCCTCGGTCTTCGCATCGTCGCGCGAGAGCAGGGCCGTATCGCCCTCGACGCCGCGCAGGATGCCGCGGAAGCGCTTGCGGCCGCCGACCAGCTCGTGCGTGTCGATCTTGGCAAGGTGACCGGACCAGCGCGCAAAATCGCTCGGGCGCACCAGCGGCCGGTCGATCCCCGGCGACGACACCTCGAGATGATACGCGGCCTGGATGGGATCGTCGACGTCGAGCGCCGGCGAAACCGCCTGGCTCACCGCCTCGCAACCCTCGACGGTCATCGTGCCGTCCGGGAGTTCGGCCATGATCTGCACGGTGCAACCGTTCTGGCCGGAGACGCGCACGCGCACCAGCCTGTAGCCGAGATCGATGATCGCCGGCTCGATGATGGCAGCGACACGCGCGGCCACACCGCTTTCGGTCACTACGCGCCTGTCCTGATCTGCTGCTGTCGGCTCGTTCATGTTCGGACTGCCTGCCTTCGCTCCGGCAGGGCTTGCGGCCAACAAAAAAGAGCGGGCCGGCCGGCCCGCTCTTGATCATCGGCTTACACCGAAACCAGAGCTGTTGCGTCGCTATTTAGTCCGCAACGGCCGGGCATGCAAGATCAAAGCTGCCCTGGCAGGGAGCAGGGTGTCGAAAGGAACGCCATGTAACGGCAATGGTGCTTCCATTCCGCGCCCGGCTTTATGCAATTGCGCTAACCGGCTGGTCATTCTTCTCGTCTAGCGTCGGCCAATGGTGCGTAAAGAGGTTGCGTAATGAGTTCGGTCAGCGCGCTGTTGCGTGATCTTGAAGCGACGATGTCGCGAGGCTMGGGCGATGAGCGCGTCCAGATCCTGATGCGTCTGACCGATCTCTTCGTCAGCACGGCCGCGACGATGGGCGATGACCAGATCAGCGTCTTCGACGTGGTGATCGGCAGGCTTGCCCGCGCCATTGAAACCCGCGCGCGGGTCGAATTGTCCGAGCGGCTGTCCATCGTGCCGAATGCGCCAGGCGGCGTGGTGCGCCAGCTTGCGCTCGACGAGATCGCGGTTGCGCGGCCGGTTCTGGTGGGCTCACCCGTGCTGTCCGATCAGGATCTGGTTGCGATCTCCGCCGCAAAGGGGCGCGACCATATGCTCGCGATCACCGAGCGTCCGTATCTCGCCGAGCCGGTGACTGATTTCCTGATCCTGCGGGGCGGTCGTGTCGTGACCCACGCGGTTGCGGCCAACCAATCCGCCCGCTTCTCGCGGCATGGCATGGGCGTGCTGGTGATGCGTGCGGTCCAGGATGACGGCTTGCAGGCGACGCTGGGAACCCGGAGCGACATCCCGGCAGAGCTGGTCGAGCAATTGACGTTGGCTGCGAAGAATTCGGCGCGTCGCAGGCTCGCTGCGACGTTCGAGCCGGCAATGGGCGGAGCCGTCGACCGCGCGGTGGAGCGCAGCGCCGATGCGGTCGCCGCACAAGACCAGCTTCAGGACGATCTCGGCAAGTTCAGCGCTGCGCTGGCCGATATCAAGGCCTTCCATGATGTGGGCAGACTCGACGAGGCCAAGGTCGCCGAGCTCGCCGCTTCGGGCGCAATCGAACACGCCATCTGCGGCGTCGCCATCCTGGCGAGGCTCGGCCTGCAGGCGACGGAGCAGATCATCCTCGGCCCGGATCGCGACGCGGTGCTGCTCGTCGGCCGGGGGCTTGGCTGGTCCTGGGAGACTACTCGCGCCCTGATCACCCTGCGCAAGGGCGATGGCAAATCGGCACCTGCGGTCGAGCGGGCCCGCCAGAACTTCCGCAACCTGACGCCGGTGACGGCGCAGCGGGTGCTCGGCTTCCTCAGGATGCGCGACGGCGTGCAGTGAGATAGCTCGGTACGCGCCCGGCAGCGATGGCCTTGGCCTCGTAACGCGTGCGGATCCAGCCCGGATAGGGTTGGCGCCAGTCGTCGGCGCGCTCATCGGCCCAGTCGAAATCCGGTGAGTGCAGCAGCCGCGACAAGGTCCAGCCGACATAGTCGTCGATATCGCTGGCGAAGCGGAAACGCCCACCCTTCCTCAGCGCCCGCGCGAACAGGGCGAGCGTCCGCTCCGAGACGAAACGGCGCTTGCGTTGCCTGCGCTTCGGCCAGGGATCGGGATAGAGCAGGTCGATCGCATCGAGGCCGCCTTCCGGCAGGCGCGGCAGCATCAGCGCGGCATCGCCATCCCAGAGCCGGACGTTGGTGAGGCCTTCCCGCTCGATCACCGCCAGGAACTTCGCCATGCCATTGACGAAGGGCTCGCAGCCGATGAAGCCGATCTCCGGACTCTCTCGCATGCGGGAGAGCAGATGCTCGCCGCCGCCAAAGCCGATCTCCAGCCGCACCGCCTCGACCGGCTTGGGAAACAATGCCTTCAGATCCAGGATCGCGCCTTCGGGCAGGCGCAGCCGTGGCAGGGTGCCCTCGATCAGCACGCTCTGACCTTCGCGTAGAGGCTTGCCCTTGCGCCGGCCGAAGAAGGCTCGTTCGAGATCTCTCTCCAGGTCTCGTTCTTCGCTCATGATCCCAAAACCCCGTCGTCACCGGCGAAAGCAAAAGGCCGGAGCGAGAAGCGAGA